>JAZLHD010000115.1:0-28191 GCA_045616645.1 Paludibacteraceae bacterium | reverse complement strand
CCAGACCTTGGTTGACATCCATAGAGGTAGTCACCAAGAAGAAGATAAGCAGCAAGAAAGAGATATCCGCCATTGAACTGGCATTAATCTGTGGGATTTTCTTTGCCATTGTGATTCAGTTTTTCAGTTTGATGGTTCTATTAGTTAGTTTCTTTTGGTACGAATGATACCCCAAGCCATGGTAGCGATAGTAGCAACCACCAAGATATAGGTGACATATAAGCAAGCGTCGCTCAAACGAGCCATCGCACCTTCGTTGTCCGTACCTTCATAGCCGATGATATCAACCTTGTCGGTACTACCGGCGAACCAGCAAACAACGAGGAGAAGAATAAAGCCAATAACCACGATGAGTTTTTTCATGGCCTTCTTCTGGTCCACTTTATAGGTCTCAATAAACTTCCATACAACAACTGCGAAAGTAACTAAGCAAACCAAAGCCACCAGAATATAGTTCCAAAGGAGGAACTCTGTGGTGAATGCAGGAATAGACAGGAAATCACCTGCTACTTCCAAACTACCATTGGAACCACCGGCAAAGAACAGTATCGTAACGGCGACACCTATTGCAAGGAGAATCCATAAGGATAGTTTAGAGATTTTTTTATAATCTTTCATAGGATAAACGTTTTTAATTAGTGAATAATACTAAGGTTACGGATCCTATTATTTCTTCTTTTGGTTAGCGTCGTACTCTACTACGATATCGAGCAGGCTGATGGAGCTATCCTCCATTTCATTAACCAAACCTTCGATGATAGAGAGGATGTAGTTGTAGAATAATTGAAGAATGATAGCGATGATCAAACCGAGGAGGGTGGTCAACAAAGCGACTTTAATACCACCGGCAACAACGGTAGCCGAGATATCACCAACTTGTTGGATCTTATCGAACGCTTGAATCATACCGATGATGGTTCCTAAGAATCCCAACGACGGAGCGATAGAGATGAACAAGGAAATCCAACTGAGGTTCTTCTCAAGAAGACCGAGTTGTACGCCACCATAAGAAGCAACGGTTTTTTCAACTACATCAACACCTTCGTTGTAACGGCTAAGACCTTGGTAGAAAATACTTGCCACAGGACCACGAGTTTTACGGCAAACTTCGAGAGCAGCCTCAAGTCCACCATTCTTCAAAGCAGCCTCAATGTCATTGAGCAAAGCTTTGGTGTTCGTTTTGCTTAAGCTTAAGTAAATGATACGCTCGATGCAAAGAGCCAAGCCAAATACCAAGCAGAGAAGGGTAGCAGCCATGAAACCGGCACCACCTTCAATAAATTTCGTTTTTAACGTCTTGTGCAGAGCTACAATAGCATTGTCTTCAACAACAGCTTCAGGAGCTTGCTCAGGTTCAAGAACTTCGGCTTCTGCTACAGCAGCAGAGTCATTGTTTTCTACTTGTTCTATGGCTTCTTCAGCAACTGCTGCCTCTTGAGCCATCGCAGCAACACCGCCAAAGGTCAGCATTGCCATCACCGTGAGGGTAACAAAGATTTTTTTCATAAAACGTGTATTAGTTTGTTTTTGTTAAATATAAAATAATAATGCAAAATTAAGCGACCAATTGCGGAGAGACAGGGATTCTCACTGAACTGCGTTCCTAACAATCCCAACTCCTTACAAGGAGTGTCCTTGCAAGGGAGTTCCGTCTTTTTATCCAAATCAACATCTTAAGTAAACTTATCCCTTGCTTTGGCTAAAAATCCGATTTCTCCGCTTGCGGAGAGACAGGGATTCGAACCCAGGAAACGCTTTTGGCGTTTACACGCTTTCCAGGCGTGCCTCTTCAACCACTCGAGCATCTCTCCTTTGTCGGAATTCGCTCAGTACAACGTCAAAGCTCCGCTTCGACAGAGGTACCCACGATTCCTCCATTCCCCTTTCGGGGACCCTCATTCCGAGGGATTTTTTAATTTCGACTGCAAAAGTACAACTTTTTTTTGAAATATGCAAATTTTATTTCGATTTTTTTATACTTTTGTATTATTTTAAGTCAAATAGTGCTTTTGCATTCGCTGTTGTGACTTCATCTATGTGTTCAACCGAACAATCGTACACCTGTGCCAGCACATCCATGACATACCTCATCCAACGGCTTTCATTACGTTCTCCCCTATGGGGAACAGGTGCCATATAAGGTCCGTCTGTCTCTAACACCAACCGTTCCAAATCAATACCCTTTAGCGCCTCCTTGAGTTTGCAGTTTTTGAAGGTGATGACCCCGCCAACACCCAGATAGAACCCCATTTGAACGATTTGTTGGGCAGTTTCGTGACTTCCGCTAAAACAATGCATCACACCGCAATGGATATCTTCCTCTCGCAGAAGACGAAGACAATCCTCTGTAGCATCTCGCGAATGAATGATGACGGGCAGATGGTACTGTTTTGCCCAACATAGTTGACGACGAAAAGCAGCCTGCTGTTCCGTTTTATAGTCCGTCGAGAAGTGGTAATCAAGGCCTATCTCGCCGATGGCCCTTATAGTTGAGAGTGGAGAGTTGAGAGTTGAGAGTAGCCGACTAGTTGCGCCCTGCGGGCTATAGTTTAGAGTTGATAGAAGCGATTCTATTTCGTCGAGTTGGGAAGACCAATGAGGAGTGACTTCTTCGGGGTGAAGACCTATTGCAGGACTTAGGTAGTTTAGAGTGGAGAGTTTAGAGTGGAGAGTAGTTGAGAGTTGGGAGTTGAGAGTATTACAAAGAGTTAGGACTTGTTTGGATGACGCAGCATCAGTGGCAGGGACGATGATAGCTTCTACCCCACCCTCTTGTTGGGTGAGTAGATATTGTTCTAAAGGTTGATATTGAAGATCATCAATATGGCAGTGAGTATCGATCATTTAGTTTAGAGTGGAGAGTTTAGAGTTTAGAGTTTAGAGAGAATGGAGCTATCACCATAACTAAGGAAACGGAAGTCGTGGGAGAGGGCATAATCGTAAATCGTATGCCAATCGCCCTTAACAAAAGCACTCACAAGAAGAAGGAGCGTCGATTTGGGTTGATGGAAATTCGTGATGAGTTGGTCCACGAGATGAAACGTATAGCCCGGTTCAATCATGATCTGCGTCTCAGCATGGAACGTGTCTTGATGAGTCATATCAAGATAACGCAAGATGGTCTGTAGCGCCTCACGAGTAGTATAATCAGTAGCTCCCGGTTGATAGGGTGCAAATTGGTCGATGTGAAGGATATGTTCGGTGTTATCTTGCGCTTGGAGTAGCGGTTCGAGGATAGGCTTGAAGAAATAGAGGCTTTCGAGTGTTCGCATAGAGGTGGTTCCCACCGCCACTATATGTCCCAAATGAGCGAGTATATCCTCTATTGCTTGACGTGGGACGGCGATAATCTCCGTATGCATGATATGCTCATTAGCATCGGCCGTTTTGACCGGTTGGAATGTACCCGCTCCCACATGAAGAGTGAGTTCGGACGTTTGGATACCGCGTTGACGTAGGTCATCCAGAACCGCATCCGTAAAATGCAAGCCGGCGGTAGGTGCCGCTACAGAGCCTTTGATACGAGAATAGACGGTTTGATAGGTAGTCTTATCGCTTTCTTCTGTCGCGCGATTGAGGTATGGAGGAATAGGAAGTTCTCCCAATTGGTCAAGGATCTCAGCGAAAGAAACGCCCTCCGAATCACCTTCTATAGGGGATACTTGTTTCCAAGAGAACCTAACTTCGTGCGTATTACCCGTCGTTGATAACCGCTCGGCGGTTAATTCGATGGACGATTGGAGATGGAGAGTAAGGGGACCTTCCTTCCATTTCTTGAGGTTGCCAATCATGCATTTCCACACGCATCCGTTGGTAGAACCTAAGGATAGAGCATAATCGCGCGGAGCAATAGGTTCGAGACAGAACACCTCTATTCGTGCCCCCGACGATTTATGAAAAACCAAACGGGCTTGTATCACGCGCGTATTATTATATATAAGGAGTGAGTTGGCTGGGATATAATTTCCCACATTATAAAAATGGTCTTCACTCACTTGTCCGTTGCGATAGACGAGCAGTTTAGAGTGATCTCGTTGGGGCAGTGGATATTTAGCAATCCTCTCGTCGGGCAAAGGGTAGTTATATTCGTCAATTAAGATTTTTTCCATGATTTTCTATCCCCTGCAAAAAGTACGTATTGATTAAACAAGCAATCTAATTCTCCATTCATAAGGTGGATGCGACGCGAAGGTTTGAGTCCGATACATTTGAGAGCCTCCTCGTTAGACGAGATGATCCAAGCCGTAGCCCCTGTAAACCGATGTTTAAGGGCGGTACCCATATCCGCATAAAGACGCATAACATCCTTATCTTGTGCAAGGCGTTCACCATAAGGAGGGTTCATTATCACCAACGGTGATAGTTTAGAGTTGAGAGTTGAGAGTTTAGAGAAGCCGTCTAGTTGAGATAGTTGAGAGTTAAAAGGATCCTTAATTTCTTGGATGCGGATTTGGCGAACATCGATGCAGCGTTGCATGCCCGCTTCGCGGATGTTCTTAAGGGTTTGTTGGACGGCATAGAAAGAGGCATCCGAGCCATAGATATGATGAGTAAAAGGTCGCTCTTTGCTATCGTCGTTATATATTTGTTCAAAGAGATCTTTATCAAAATCGTTCCATTTCTCAAAAGCGAACGACTTACGGAAGACTCCCGGAGCAATGTTTTGTGCCATGAGGGCCGCCTCTACCAAAAACGTGCCTGAGCCACACATTGGGTCATAGAGGTCGGTTTGGCCATCCCATCCCGCGATACGCAGTAATCCCGCAGCGAGGACTTCATTGATAGGAGCCTCGGTGGTGGCCACACGATAACCCCGTTTATGTAAACTCTCACCGCTGCTATCCAACGAGATAGTGACCCGTTCGGCAGCAATATGGACATTCAGTTGCAGATCAGGGTCCATCAGTTTGACAGAGGGACGTTTGCCCGCATGCTCGGTCCAATAGTCCGCAATAGCGTCCTTGACGCGATAAGTGACATACTTAGAATGGCGGAAAGATTCCGAATAAACCGTGGCATCAATAGCAAAACCGGTGTTGACGGTCATATACTGAGACCAGTCCAGCTGTTTGGCTTGGGCATAGACGGCATCCGCATCTTTGGCTGTAAACGAAGCGATTGGAACGAGGATACGCAAAGCCGTGCGTAAACAAAAATTAGCGCGATAAAGTAACTCTTTATCCCCCATAAAAGAAACAGCGCGACGTTGTATCTGAACCTCGTTGGCACCTAACTCGGTAAGTTCTTGTGCGAGGACCTGCTCCAGACCCTTAAAGGTCTTGGCTATCATAGGAAAAATTGTGTCCATAAATCTCAATTAGCGTACAAAGGTACTGCTTTTTTGCGAAATATGCAAATAAAAACGCAGAAATAAGCATAAAATATTTGCATATATGAGAAAAAAGCAGTAATTTTGCAGCGCCTTACGAAAAGAAGGCACAGGAAAGATGGCGGAGTGGTCTAACGCGGCGGTCTTGAAAACCGTTGAACTGAGAGGTTCCGGGGGTTCGAATCCCTCTCTTTCCGCTAAAGGATACTATATACTCTATCGCCTACACGCAAGAAGATTCGTCCTTGGTAGAGGAACTTCGTTGCGTGATTTTTTTTCTCCGGCATTTGCCATCCTGAAGTTTCGCAGATATTCGTTATCGTTCCTTTAAGCGAGATGTTATTACGATCTGAGCCCGACCATAAACCATGATTAGTGAATGTCATATCATTGGTTTGGTTGCTACCGTCATTCCAGATAATCATCCAACTTGAATCGAAAGCTGGTGCATCGTCCGGGATAACAAACTTATAATTACCCTCCCCTAAGTTCTCGGCTTTCTTGCCGGGCCAACCCCCGCAAACTTGTTTATTGCCTTGGTCTTTTATCCAAATATAACAATTGATGTTTTTGCCCCATGAAGTAGGTTTGGTAAAGAACACGGCTTTCTCATCTTCCGAAGTCAAGCACATCTCGCGCACAGGTTGGTCTTCTCCACCGCCACCCGTCGTCTTCTCTTCTTGGGTGCCATCGTAAGCAGACTGTTCTTCGTTCTTAGAAGAAGATGTATAGAGGTACTTACCATCGTTCCCTATCTTCCCCGGAGCGGGAGTGAGGATAGTATTGAGAACATACACACGCATATTCCCTTTACCGGAACAAGTAGCATTTAAGGTACCCCCTTGACTGATAGTCCGGCTATCTCCCGTGATACAGTCCACGTATGTACCTGCGGGTAGGTTGGTAAACGTTCCATTACCCGAGATGCAGATAAGAACAAACGAATCCGTGTTATCGTCGGTATAACGGCGTTTGAAAGCGAACGAACCCGAGCAGTTTTCGCGTGATAGTTGTCCCTTGCGTAAAGCAGGAACGGCTTGACGGATACGATTGAGCCGACGAATATGTCGAGCCAAGGGGTGCTCAAGCGAGGCTTTCAAGTTACCCGTAGCAGAGGAATATTCGCCGAAACCGGTAGGAGAAACATCTCCTTTAATATACCCTCCAAAGTAAGCGCGTCCTGTTTCACTGAGAGGGCCATTGGGTCCCGGGTCAATCCTTTTGCCTTTCTTAAACTCCACCTCCGAACCATAGTAAAGGCAAGGAATACCGCGGTTTGTGAACATAAGCGATAGGTTCTCCGCCCAAACGTCTTGTCCTTTCTCAAAACGATTCTGTTGCACTTCGTCGGGGGCATAATCGTGGGAGTCTACATAGACCACATTCCACGTGGCATCATTATAGAGTTTATCATTCTCAGGAGAGGATGTGTTCCAAGCGTTTTTTGCTTCCCCATAGTTCCAATGAACGGGAAAATCAATGACATTCAATCCACTCGATTTTGAATAATCGGGTTGATGATAGGTATTGTTTTGGAGCAGAGCGTTGTTCGATTTGGGGGTGGAACTGTTTACATCATGATTATCGTCAGTATCTTGTTGCCAACAAGATTTATGATTGGTGTGGGTATCACATCCATCTCCTTCCCACGCCACTATTTTATCAAATGAAGTAGGATCGGTATCCCACGCATAACTCTTAGACTCCGCCCAAGTATAATAATATGGGGACATATCCGTTTGGTTACGATAGGTCACTTCTCGTGCACGCGCACACACCTCAGCAAACATATAAAAAGGAGTACCTGCAGCTCCACGCGCAGCAGTATTATCCTTACCCGCTTGAATGAAAGCAGGATTGAAAGCATTGTTAAAAGTTAAACGAGCAATATGCCCTCCCGTATCAATACGGAAACCATCAACACCCATCTCAATAAACTTCTTATAGCAATTGATAAGGTAGTTATAGACGGCAGGATTTTCGGTGTTAAGGTCCACGCAGTCACCGGCTATTTGCGCCCACCAACGGGTTGCATTATCCCAATTGAAATTCGCGTAGTGGTGCCAATAGTTATGGGAGTCATAGTTGTTTTTTTGTCCTTTTTCATCGGAAGAATTTTTCATTTTACTCAGACGCGCAGCGTATTGTTGTCCCGATTGTAAACTCTCATAATTATCGGGAAGCAGTCCCCCATGCGCTTGAGTAATCGGTTTGAGGCAAGCATCCAAATCACTTTGGTCTGCTTTCCAATCGCGCTCAAAGAGGGGACAGAGATTACGTTCCCCAAAATTGCCCGTATGGTTAAGAACAATATCCAAGATGATTTTCATTCCACGCTCATGAGCCGCTTTAACCACTTGTTCAAAACCGACTCCTTCAGATAAATAACGATGATCCACTTCGGAGAAGTCCATCGCATGGTATCCGTGGTAGTCATACCCCGAAGCGTTGGTAACGATAGGGGTCATCCAAATGGCAGTAAAGCCAAGGGCTTTGATATAATCCATCTTTTCAATGAGACCTTTGAAGTCGCCTCGCCAAGCAGGATCTCCCTCATTCGCCGATTGATTATCCCAACACTGAACATTATTCAAGGAATCACCATCAAAGAATCGAGTGGTAATGATAAAGTATATCGATTCATCGCGAAAATCCGTGCGCGAATCGAAGGTAGAAAACGTGGCGGCTGTCATCGTTAGGCTCACTAGAACCATTGACAAAGAAATTAAAAAGCGATACATTATTTATGCATTTTGATTGATTGGTTCTGAATTAGTTCCCCATTTTTCTACTATTTCGTCCATGATAGCAAACACCTCGGCTTTTGTTTCTGCTCGCAGCAGGGCTATGCGTGTTTGTTTGAAATCATATAGTCCTTTGAACACAGGTGATGCTGCAAAATGTCTGCGTGAATGCACTATCCCTTTGCGTTCATCTCCTATCCATTCGATGGAACGCTCCACATGTTCTTTGAGTATGTCCACACACCATTGCATCGGACGAGGGGTAGGAAGGCTAAGAGGTTGAGGGGCAGAAAGATAATTTTTGATATCTTCGAATATCCAAGGGCAGCCAAACGTAGCACGACCTATCATGATTGCATCTACGCCATAGCGGTCAAAGCACTCTTTGGCACGTTCGGGAGTAGTGATATCACCATTGCCAATGATAGGGATATGCATGCGTGGGTTATTCTTCACTTCCCCAATAAGGGTCCAGTCTGCTTGTCCCGTGTACATCTGGGCGCGAGTCCGACCATGGATAGCGAGTTCACTGATACCGCAGTCTTGCAGTTGTTCCGCAAGGTCAACAATGATCTTCTGCTGATCGTTCCATCCCAAACGCGTCTTGACGGTGACAGGTGTGTGTACCGCATCCACTACTGCACGAGTGATATCAAGAAGAAGTGGGATGTTTTGTAAAAGACCGGCCCCGGCTCCTTTGCCTGCCACTTTCTTCACGGGACAGCCAAAGTTCAAATCGATATAATCGGGATGGGCTTGTTCCACAATCTGTGCCGCTTCCGCCATAGATCCGGTATCGCGTCCATAAATTTGTATGGCCACCGGTCGTTCGGCATCGCTGATGGTGAGTTTACGCATCGTCGAAGCCACATCGCGCACCAACGCGTCAGCGTTCACAAATTCCGTATAGACACGGTCTGCTCCAAAACGTTTACATAGTAAGCGAAAAGCAGGATCCGTCACATCCTCCATGGGGGCAAGATATAACAAGCCACCCAGCGGGTTGTTAGACCGCTGTGCTGAAAGATTGCTATCGCTGAAAGGCGTCATTGTTTGGTGTTTATAGAATCCAGTTTAGGGTAAGCAATGCGATGGTGGTAGATAGAGAGCAAGCGTTCTGTGAAGACTTGACGTATATCCTCTAAATCCTTGAAAGAGAGTTGGGTTTCCGAGAACTGGTTGTCTGCCACTTGTTGATCCATCATGTCTTTGATCATCTCACTGAGGGTTTCTTCGGTATAGGTAGTGAGAGAACGAGAACGCGCTTCAATCGCATCTGCCATCATTAAGATAGCTCCCTCTTTGGTCGAGGGCTTAGGACCCTTATATTGGAATGGCTCCATGGAAACTTTCTCATCGGGATGGGCATTGACATAAGTGTTATAAAAATAGCGGACCAAGGACGTGCCATGGTGCGAACTAATAAACCGAATGATAGACAATGGTAGGTGATGTTTCTTTGCAATAGCCACTCCATCCTCCACGTGTCCAATCACGATTTGAGCCGCCTCGCGCGGATCCATTCCGTTGAGGGGGTTGGAGCCACCTCCTTGGTTTTCAATAAAATATTCGGGATGAACCATTTTTCCTATATCATGGTAGAGAGCTCCCGTACGTGTCAGCAGAGCATTAGCACCGATTTTCTTGGCTGCTTCAGAGGCTAAGTTGCCCACTTGCAGTGAGTGTTGGAACGAACCCGGTGCTTTTTCCGCAAATTCTTGGAAGATAGACGAATTGACGTTAGTGAGTTCGATGAGTGTAGTTGCACTCGTAAAGCCGAACAGTTGTTCAAAGCCCATGATTAGGACATACGAGAATGCAAGGACAAGTACCCCATTGAATACGATAAAGATATAATTCATCCACTCAATGGAGTGATAATTCTGTGGAGAGAACAAGCAAAACGCAGTATAACCAATGGCGTAGGTCAAAACCACAAAACTCGTAGTAATCGCTACATGGCTACGCCGTCCCATGTCATGCAGACTAACCACTGCTGTCACACCTGCCAGCGTTTGTATAACCACAAACTCAATCGGAACCGATACCGCCAAAGCCACAATAAGAATAGTGAACAAATGAAGAATAAACGCTACACGTGAGTCAAAGAAAACACGTGTAACCACAGGTACAATCACAAACGGAACAAGGAAAAGAGGAATATACCAGTAACGGAAGAAACAGAATGTTGTTACAATAAGCAATAGGGGTAAAAGACAACAAAACAGGACACTACTCCAATGTTCAAAGATATGAGGTTCTGTGGTGAGCAGATAAATAACAAAAATAGAAACAATCAAAATAACTATCAACGCCAATCCCACTTGGTGCCAGATTCGCTGATAGCGAGAGACCGAAGTCTCTTGGGTTGTGCGCTTGAGGGATTGCAATATTTGGTATGTTCGTTCGGTTACAACCTCTCCCTTATCAATAATCTTCTCCCCTTTTTGCACCATCCCCTGGGTAGGAGAAATAGAGGCAAGGATGGAGGTTTTTAGTTGTTGTGTGGTAACCGAATCGTATTCGATATTAGGCACCATCTCTTCACCTAATGCCTCAAACGCAGTCTTAGGAGTATAGACTTGCGACAAAGGATAGCGTTTGCTCATCTGATTATCAAGGATGGAGATGAACCGATAGTTTTTTTGCCAAAGTGCCTCCATGCATTCATAAGACATCACCACCGGAGAGGTTTGTGCACTTATATACACGAAACATGGGGCAAAATCTGAAAGCATCTCAGCTCGCTCATCTGCCAATTCCTTATCCGTTTTATAGATTGGAAAATCTTGCGAAGCTGTGAGTAATTCGTACCCCCATGGTTTGCCTACCTCAAAATAGTATGCAAACGAGTTGTCATAACGAGGGAATAAATAGATAACAATGGCTGTCAACGCCACAAAAGGTAAAAACTTAAGCAGTTTAGTGAGATTCATAATTCTTTTCGTAGATTTCTAAAACATTTTTCCATAAGTTCTCGGCACTCCTCTTGGCACACCCCTGCCACCACTTGGGTCTTAGGATGCAACGCTTTAGGAGCTAATAGTGTATATCCTCTTTTCGGGTCCGGGGCACCATAGACGAGGCGTTGCAGTTGCGCCCATCCGATGGCTCCGGCACACATCACGCAAGGTTCGACCGTGACGTATAACGTGCATTCCGTCAGATACTTACCTCCAAGCGTCTGAGAGGCCGCTGTGATGGCTTGTATCTCCGCATGCGCGGTCACATCGGACAAGGTCTGTGTTAGGTTATGCCCCCGTCCCACAATCTGTTGTTGACAGACAATGACACAACCTACGGGGATTTCCCCTGCTTGATAAGCTTGTTGCGCTTCATCCAAAGCCAGATGCATATAATCAATGTCAGTCATATTGTGGATAGAGGATTTATTTCTTCAAGGGCATTGCCGATGACAACAATGTCGGCACCCGCTTGCCATGCTTGTTCTACTAGTGTTTTTGTGCGTAAACCGCCCCCTACAATGAGTTGGGTATGGACAGTTTCTCGTACCGCTTTTATCACCTCAACAGGAACAGGAACGGTAGCTCCGCTACCTGCTTCCAGATAGGTATATTGTTGTCCCAACTGTTCCCCTGCGAGGGCGGTATTGACTATCAAAGATACATTCTCCGGAGGAATAGGTTGTGTCTGACTTTCTTGTTGAACGGAGGTTTTCTTTCCACCATCAATCAGGATATATCCCATGGGATAAACGGGGATATGCAGTGCTTGTATCTGTTGTGCCGCAGCCACATGACGACCAATCAACATCTCAGCATTACGTCCCGAGATAACGATGGGCAAAAGTAAGGCGTCAGCGCGAGCAGAGAGTTGGTTCGCATTTCCGGGAAAGAGCCAAACAGGCAAGTGCAACGCGGCTGCTTCGTCAAAGATTGCCGTTGAGCAAAGCGATCCCGTACTCCCACCTAAAAAGATAAGGTCGGGGGTAAGCCCCATCTGTTGCAGCCGTTCTATGCGTTGAGATAGCGAAACAGCGGGTTTATCAGGATCTATAAGGATTGCTAATCTTGCCATTGCCAAGTCTCCATTAAATGTCGAACATCTTGTTCTAAATAGTTATATATGGGTGCCAACGAATCCGCATTGGGCGCACAATCGCAGTAAACGGAAGCCCGAAAAAAATGGTGTACCGAATCTGTCACAAAAAACTGAAAAGGCGAAGCCGCATTCCCCTCCAACACAAAAAACATCCCATACACATTCTCTTCCGGATGAACGAAAGGCTGCTCGGGAATCGCTGTGGCTTGTCCTGCGTGTTTGTACACCAAGCGAAAAGCATCGTTGGTAAGCAAATCCAGATCTCCTTGCACAGGGTGATAAGAGCCATAGATGAAAGCATGCAAAGAGGGATAAACGATATCTATCCAATAGCGCTCTTTGGGAGTTGTATGCTGTACCACATGCGCGTTCTTGGATAAGTCAAACATATACGGAGCCGCCACCTTGTAAGGCTGATAAGCGGTATCGGGCAAAGCGATACGAACATACCCATACGGCTTAGGCACAGGGGCTTTACTACATGCGCAACAAAAAACAACGCAGAAACACCATATAAAGACGATTTTTTGCATCTTCTATTCTTTTCGACTGCAAAATTACAAATAAATACCGAAAAAAGCAAATTTTTTTGCAAATATCAAGATATTTCCTTATCTTTGCACTCTATTTTGAAAATTATGTTAGTTATCTCATCTATTTTGTTGGCTATTTCGATGCTCACAAGCAATCAAATGACCAAGCCCGCCAACATCAGTGTTTATATTGAAGATGCCACAAACAATATCGTGGTCGAAGAATATCGAGCAGAGAATGTTGTGCCCCCCGCTTCGGTAATGAAAGTGCTTACTACCGCAGCGATGTTGGAACTTTATGGTCCTTCTTTCCGTTTCACTACTACGATTGAACACACAGGAACAATTAGCGATGGTGTTCTTCATGGTGACCTTATTATTCGTGGAGAGGGGGATCCTTCATTAGGTGATTTGAAAAAAGGGCAGCAGTTCCTTTATCAATGGATAAGAGCCTTGTATAAGGCTGGCATTAAGCAGATTGACGGAGATATCATCTCGGATATGAGTTTGTTTGATGCGGAAGCGCAGAACCCTAATTGGTTGATGGAGGATGCCGGTAACTACTATGCTCCCGGGGTGTTTGCCGTCAATTATATGAGCAACACACTCAATATCGTTCTTAAGAGCGGAGAAATTGGAACTGTCGCAGATGTCATTCGTACCGAGCCAAAAATAGAAAACTTACGCGTAATCAATCATGTTCGGTGTACGGAGATTACTTATGATGGTGCATTTGTATATGGTTTGCCGTATAGTTATGAGCGATATATAACGGGCAGCGTTCCCTCTCGTCAAGGGCAGTTTGGTGTTAAAAGTGACATCCCTAATCCGGGCTTATTACTCGCACAACACCTCAAGAGTCGATTGGAAACAAGCGGAGTTAAGGTCAGCGGAGAGGCTACTTTTATAGCAGAGAATGCTCGTCTTGGCGAACGGCACACCCTTTACGAACATAAATCGGATAGCTTAGGGGCATTGATTGCACACACCAATATCTATAGTGATAATTTATATGCGGAGGCGATGTTCCGCTATCTGGGTCTGAAGATGGGCAAGCCCGGAACGATTCATAATAGTTGTGAGATCCTTCGCTCTTTTTGGCAACGTCGCAAGATAGACTTAAGCGGCACCATTATCAAGGATGGTTGTGGCCTTGCTCCACAGGATGCTATCAGTGCCAAGACGCTGGTACAAGTGCTTGACTATATGAGCCGAAGTCCGTATTACGAGGTCTGGTTACAGAGTCTTCCTGTTTGTGGTAAAACGGGGACGGTGAGTAGCCTTTTTTATGGAACGGAATTAGAAGGGAAAGTATATGCCAAGAGCGGAACGATTGCGGGAACAAAGAATTTTGCAGGATATATATTCCTTCCTGACGGGCGCAAATGGACTTTTGCAATCTTAGTGAACAGTGCCAATGGTAAGGCGCGGAATATACAACGTGTAATACAAAACTATTTGCTCGATGTATATAGAACAAACCGATAGCACGAATCGCTTGATGCATCAGATGTTGCCGCAGGAAGAGGGGTTTTATATCTCAACCGATTACCAAACGCAAGGCAGGGGACAAGTCGGCAACCATTGGGAGAGTGAACGTGGACAGAACCTATTAGTGACATTCCTACTCCACCCTCTCTTGCCGATGCAAAAACAGTTTCGTCTGGCAATGATAACGGGGTTAGCGGTGGTAGAAACTTTGAATGCACAATTAAAAAATCTTCCTTCAAGATTCACCATCAAATGGCCTAACGACATCTATTACGAGGACAAGAAAACAGGGGGCATTCTCATTGAGCACCGGATATGTCAAGGACAAATAACGGATTGTATCATCGGGTTAGGACTGAACGTCAATCAGCAGACGTTTATTAGTGACGCTCCCAATCCTATCTCTCTTCGTCAGATCACGGGGAAGCAAGAGGATAGAGAGATACTTTTACAAGCCATTCGGGAACACCTAATCGCTTTGACCAAGTTATTAGACGATAGCCATGAAGCCGAACTCAAAGAACGATATATCGCGAACCTGTACCGCCGAGAGGGGATGTTTGAATACGAGGATGTCAACGGACGTTTCAAAGCGGAATGGATCGGTATAGGGGAAGCAGGGGAATGGCTCGTTCGCACCGAACAAGGCGAAGAAAGAATGTATTTATTAAAACAAATCCAATTCATAATTCATAATTCATAATTACCATGTCATCTATCATTATCACCGGCGGCGCAGGTTTTATAGGCAGCCACGTTGTACGTTTGTTCGTAAACAAGTACCCCAACTACCGCATTATCAATGTAGATAAGTTAACGTACGCAGGTAACCTTGCTAACCTCACTGACATTGAAAAAGCACCCAATTATCGTTTCGTCAAAGCCGATATTTGCGATTTTGACACCATCTATGCCCTCATGCAAGAAGAGAAAGTGGATGGTATTATTCACCTCGCAGCGGAGAGTCACGTGGATCGTTCTATTAAAGACCCCTTCACGTTTGCTAAGACCAACGTCTTAGGCACCCTTTCAATGTTACAAGCAGCCAAACTCTATTGGGAGAGTCTGCCCGAGAAATACGAAGGCAAACGTTTCTACCACATCTCCACCGATGAGGTTTATGGAGCATTAGAGTTAACTCATCCTCAAGGCATAGAGCCTCCTTTCACCACAAAAGCCAGTTCGGAGGCACATCACCTCGCCTACGGAGAGAAGTTCTTTACAGAGGATTTGAAATATATGCCTCATAGTCCTTACTCTGCGTCGAAGGCAAGCAGCGACCATTTCGTTAGAGCTTTTCATGATACGTATGGGTTACCCACGATCGTAACCAACTGCTCTAACAACTATGGTCCATACCAATTCCCGGAGAAACTTATTCCGCTGTTTATCAACAATATCCGTCACCGCAAACCTCTTCCTGTTTATGGAAAAGGGGAAAACGTAAGAGACTGGTTATACGTAGAAGACCACGCACGCGCAATCGACCTTATCTTCCATAAAGGACAAGTAGCCGAGACATACAACATCGGTGGGTTCAACGAGTGGAAGAACATAGACATCATCAAGGTGCTCATCAACACTGTCGATCGTCTGCTGGGTCGCAAAGAGGGTGAAGACATGGACCTCATCACATACGTCACCGACCGTGCCGGACACGATTTGCGTTACGCTATTGATTCCCGCAAATTACAAAAAGAATTAGGTTGGGAACCGTCTTTGCAGTTTGAAGAAGGCATAGAAAAAACGGTCCGCTGGTACTTAGATCATCAAGCATGGCTCGATAATATTACCAGCGGAGAGTATGAAAAGTATTACGAATCGATGTACGCTAATCGCTAATCATTCGTATTACGATAGACCTTTGGTGTGACACCTACGTGTTGTTTGAAGAAACGATTGAAGAAAGCCACATTCTCAAAGCCTAACGCGAGTGCTATCTCCTTAATAGGAAGTGTAGTTAACTTGAGTTGGGCTTTGGCATCTATAAGGATAGCTTCAGACACGATATCACCGGCTGTACGTTGACTTGCATTGCGAATAGTAGCGCAAAGATGAGGCAATGTGATATGCATAAGATCTGCATAATCGTTAACATGATGCAAACGATGATAGTTCTTCATCACCAATTGGCAGAACGTTTGATATATCTCCATCTTCCTATCCACGGTTCTTACAGCATCCTCTTCCTCGGTGGTACTTAAATCACGGAAAGCCACGTTGAAAAGATTGTACACATGCACCATCTTTTCCGTATTCAAGGCAGAAGGCTGGCAGTTGGCCGCTTGCAAAAGTATAGCATACAAGCCAATAAGCAATTCACTGCGGTCTTTCGCCAAATGAATAACATTATGCCCTGTATGACGTTGCGAGAATGAAATACGCGTATTCGTGTACGAATATTTGTCCAAGAACGTAGAAGAGAAAAGAACATAATACACTAATGCATCTTCCGAGCATTTCTTGATTTGTAAGAACGAACCCGGCTCCAGATAGAGCAAATCGTGTTCTTTAAAATCGCACGGGGTGATGTTAATGGTAGCTCTCGCTGTTCCACGAACCATAAAAGCATACACTCCACAAGCAATCTTACAGGGGAAGCGACCATACTCGTTCATGATTTTTCCACTGCCATCACCAATTAAATAATCTACAGGGCAATCCAGTAAAGGGATGTTTTTTTCTTGCATAAAAAGGTATATTTAATCTATTCGGGTGCAAAATTACTTATTTTTTTTGATATACACAAGAATTTTGTCAAAATATTTGCATATTTTAAAAATATTACCTATCTTTGCAATCGAAAAAGATTAAAATTATGAAAGTAGAGACGAGAAAACTATCCTTTGGGATTATATTATTGACCTTCTTAGTTCTTCCCCGAATAGGCTATGCCAACTCTATTTCTTGCAAATCAGAAGCCATCTCTTATGAACTAAACGACGCACGTGACTTTGCCACCGGAGAAGCAAAGGAAAAGTTGCAAATACGTTTTGCCCCTGTTTTGGAGGCTATCGTGGACACCTACTCCGGCAAACATGGCGATTTCTCTATCGAACGCGAAGCCGTCCTATCCAAAGTAACAAAATCGGTTTTTACTACCTATTGCACGGTGGAGCAAAAAATGGCGAAGACACATGAAAATGGACAAGAGATGTATTATGCGCTCGTCAAGATGTCCATTCAAAGTGAGCGCTTGCTCAAAGCCATGGAAATATACGTCCTCCCTAAAGCAGGGGACAATAGACGAGTTCATAACCGCAAAGTGGAACAATTGCAAAAAGTCATTGAAGCCGAGTTTGAAAACGACCTCATCATTAGCGATGGTGTCGAGCCTTCAAAGCCACGTCGTAAGCCTTAAGATAGTAAGCAAAGAACTGTGTCCATTCCGCTTTTTGAGATAGGTTAGCCGCCTCAGTGCGGGCTTTTTCCATATCCTTTTTAGAAGCCTTGAGTGCAGTAGATAAGGTTGCAACGATAGCGTTTACAACTTGATCATAATTACTGTCATTTCGCTCCACTACCGTGACAGCCTGTGGCAACGAATCTCTACACTCTAAACTCTCCACTCTACACTCATTCTTCGCCCAAACACCAAAACCGGCAACAGAAGTGGTGATTGTGGGAACATGGAAGGCGATGGACTCCAATGGTGTATATCCCCAAGGTTCGTAGTAGCTGGGGAAAACCGACATATCCATTCCTATAAGTAAATCGTAATAAGACAAGTGGAAGATAGGATCCTGCCCATCTAAATAATAGGGTACAAACAGAACCGTGACCTTACCTATCTCTATCTTCGGTTGGTCTAAATAAGGAACCATCACAAACGCAATCACCTGTTTCTTTACACCTCTACTCTCAGACACCTCTACTCCCAATCTTTTCATCGCATCCAGAAAAACATCAATACCTTTATTTTTCCATTCTTGTCGTCCTGCGATGCAGAGCAAGAACGGATTGGTACCCGTTTTTACGCCTTGCGTCTTGGCATAATCGATTAAAGCTCTACGCGCACGTGTACGCGATTTATTAAAGGAAGAAACCGCTGGTACAAAATCGGGTTCAAAACCATTGGGTGTCACCACATCGGGGGTCTTATCTAATAACTGCGCACACTCGCGGGCTGTGATATCCGAAACGGTAGTAAAACAGTCGGCCCACTTGGCTGCCATCTTCTCCACGGAGTGCTTGCTAACCATATTCAGCTCTTCCGCCATCTGGTCGCCATGATAGCCGGCGAAATAGTCATATAAAGGCTTGCCATTCCCTGCGATAGAACGACCGATACCGGTAGCATGAGTCGTAAATAACGTTCCAATCCTTGGGCAATGCGAACGGAGATAGAAAATTGAGAACGCCGTTTGCCATTCGTTGGCGTGGGCGACTACCGTCTTTTTCTCTTGTGTCTTATCTATCCAATCATATAGAGACCCCATCGCCATTCCGGCGGCATAGCCGAACAAACAAGACTCTTCGTAATCGCCGTATGCTGCATGACTTTGCACACCATAATGCTGCCAAGCCCAACTGAAAATCTCATCTTTCTGTAACCACAAAGCCGTAAAATCAACCAAAACGGCAATCGGTTTGCCGGGTACGTTCCAGCGTCCTACACGCACCTTGAATAAGGGATAAGTTATCTTTTGCAACGATTGACGCCAATCGGTTAAGACTTGCCCATCGGGGATAAAATATTTATTTGACTGTTCATGCAAATCGGGTCCAAAAAATACCACTTTGTCGGGACAAAGGGTTTGCATCGAACGCGCTTTAGTGGAGAGTACCGCATAGATACCTCCTACTTTGTTACAAACTTCCCAACTCGTCTCAAAAATATAATCCGGTTTAACCATCTTAGTATCTCATAATGGAGTCCAAAGCCAAGCGCAATACCTGAGGTTGGACATTTATCAACTCTATCTTATCTATATCAAACTGATTGTCCGGCTGAGCGACCAAAGGCATGTGATATACCGCTGACGACGTGGACCAATAAACGCGTTCAGCTCCTGTCACAATATCGGCATAGATAGCATATACAGGTTCTCCACAAATAGGGTGGATGTTTTTGCCATCCATATTCGATACATAAAACCCATCTATCGTGCGGAAATACACTTTGTTTCTTGCCATCTTAAAGCCCACCATCGAAGGCAATATCTCTTGCAATTCGGAGAGTTTGAATATCCGACCGTTATACTCTTGTATGGTGTCTTGCACACCATCCAACAAAGCTTTTCCTTCGGGATACGTCAAGTCTGAAACCCATTCTGCTCGCTCTTGCAGCACATCGTGTTCCAAGAAATTAAAGAACAACCGTTGACGGTAATACCCTCCTTGTTTATCAAGCATCAGCAGAGCTTGTCCTTTCCTTTCTTTTACCTCATAGACACGAGTCGTGTCCCACTGCTGTCCGCGCATCTCTAAGTGCATTTTCACACGCGCTTGACCTGCGGTAGTGAAATAGACTTTGAAGACGCCCGTCGTTGAATCCACCACTTGATACGTTACCCCTTCTATGCTCCATGTATAGTTTGGAGTGTAGTAATTGGGGTTATACACCTCTGCCGTAAACGTGACATCGTTAAAAATAGAAATGTCTAACGTGTCATAATTGCTCACGAACGTAGGTACTGTATCCCGAACGGTAATCGTGTGTGTGGCAATACGATTCTTTATACTATCGGCTTTGAGGGTAACGACATACGTTCCCGGAGCCCTATAGATGTGCGTCGTACTACGCGAGGAACTGACAGTAGCGTCACCAAAACGCCACATCCACGTTGAACCACTGGTAGAGGTGTTCGTAAATGTTACTGCCTCTCCTGCACGAGGATTCGTAGGAGACATTGTGAAGTCAATAACTATTTTTTTGCAGCCCATCAACGTAATCGCGAATAGCAGCAAGGGTAGTAAGATATGTTTCATATTCAAACCAATGTATTTGCGTATCTCTATTCCACCACGTCATCTGTCGCTTAGCATAATGACGCGTGTTCTGTTTTATCATTTCTATTGCCTTCTCCGGCTCATATTCTCTCCACTCGCGATACCCCACCGTCATAAGACTATTAGGAACCTCTCCGCCTATCAGCCCTTCCGCCTTCCTCGCCTCTTCCTCTAATCCTTGTTCCACCATCGTTTCTACGCGCCGGTTGATTCGGTCATACAACTCCGCTCGCGGACGAGTAAGTCCAATCTTCACTACTTGCCATGGACGCTCTTTGTGGCAGTCTTTGCGGCAGGTCGAGAAGGGTTTTCCTAACACCTTACTTACCTCAATGCAATGCATCAGTCGCTGCGGGTTGTGCTGATCTACCTCTGCCCAATAAACGGGATCTAACTGCTGCACTTGCTCTTGCAACCAACTCAGTCCTCCGGATCGATAACCCGCTTGTACTTCGGCTCGAACAGCAGCAGGAACAGAAGGTATATCGTCTAAGCCTTTGCATACAGCGTCGATATAGAGCATACTACCTCCCGTGAGAATGGCGGCTATGGGGCGAGACGATTGGCACTCTTTCTCAAGAACAGCAACAGCATCGCGCTCAAAGTCCCCTGCGTTATATTCTTCTGTGAGGTCTTTGGTTCCCACAAAATAATGCTTTACTTGCTCTTGTTGCTCCTTCGTGGGGGCAGCCGTACCTATGGGTAGGTCGCGATATATCTGCCTTGAATCGGCATTGAGTATCGGACATTGCCACGCTTTGGCTAAGGCAACGGCTATCTCACTTTTCCCTACACCCGTAGGTCCAACCAAGACCACTACTATGGGCTTAGAACATTGTGCCATCCTCAAAACTGAGGTCTTGGAAGCCCTCGCTATCAAGGTCTTCTATGTCATATTGACTATCTCCGTAGAAGTCTTCATCCAGACCTAAATCGCCCTTGCCATCCTTACCGAGGATAGCGTCTAAGTTATCCACTTCCTTAAGTTGAGGTGGAACGGTACCTTTTTTCTCCACGCACTCTACCCCATTCATTGTACCGGATTTGATTTCCTTGAGGGAACCAAAGAAATAGCGTTCAAACATCGGGTCGAAGATATAGATCAGACGTTGACCTTGTTCCTCCAGCAGGTCGCTCAGACGGGTATCGTTCATGACCATGTTGTCATACTCAAAACTGGAGTCCATCTCAACAAGGGTCACTTCTTGCTCTTTCTCCCAGTGGTCATTGCACATAAAGAAAGAGGTCATCTGGTCGTCAGGGTAGTTGACGGACTTAAGGATCGCTTCGTGTAGCTCAAGGAATGTAGCTTCACTATCGGCTTCAAACACGCGGCGGAAACCATCGCCTTCATCGCAAGAAAATGCAATCTTATAAATCATAATGATATTGTGTTAAATAAATTTCTCGTACAAAAAAACCTTTGCGACTGCAAAGGTACTGCTTTTTTTCCAATTTTCCAAATATTTTTGCACTTTTATTTGGTAGTTTCAAATATTTTTTGTAATTTTGCAACGCAAAACTGCAAACAGCGGTTGTGATTATATGCCTGCGGAGGCTCTCCGCCGTTTCGCCAAACGTAAAATGGCAGACATAACGGAATCCACGCAGGGTGAGGGGAGGGAGATGTTCCTCTCGCGAAACTCGCCTAAGTGAGATTTCGGGACATATTAACTCGCGAGAAAGTTGGTGTTGTTCCTCAACAATCCCAAAACTATTCGCGAAACGGCGTTTACTAACGCTTGTTATCGACTTTCTGAAACGTAGGAAATTTCAAGTTAAGTCTTCGGAAACAAGTAAGTGGTAGATGTCCATGGGTGTATTTATGCCTATGTTTTTCTGCATAGGTCAATATACACGGCGTGGATTTCTAAAGCTTATTCGAGACTTAAGGTTTCCTACGACCTCAGAAAGCGGATAAGCAGAGCAGGAATCCGCGTTTTTTATTTCCTAATTGTAATAATAAACGTAACACGTAAGCGCCAAGCCTACGTGCTTTTTGTGTGTGCATACATTGGTAACTAAAAACAAAATACGTATATGTTAAGTTTGTTTTCAAACATTATTGATTTGTTTCGGCACGAGTCTCCGCAGAAGCGTTATGCCCGTGCCTGTTACGAAGCCGAGCAAGAAGAAAGGCGGAGAGACGCGGATGCAACCTAGAAACGAAAATGTACGATTATTAAGATTGGCAGAGTCGGGAAGGACAGCGGAGGGGTAGCCTATCCCTTGCTTATCCCTTGCGGATTGGACTTATTTTGATTCGAGGAAGAAAGTGTACGATTGTTAAGAAACCCCCCCGGGGGATAGGTTAGAGGTTAGAGTAGCCGTCTAGTTTATAAGTTTAGAGTTTAGAGAGGGGAGCAAGCACACAAAATAATGTAATAGTGTAATAGTGTAAAAGTAGCAATTATTACAAAATTACATTATTACATAAAAAATAAGTTGAAACAAGTGTGTTTGGAATGTAAGGTAGCTAAAAAGTAACTGGTAACTGGTAACTGGTAACAAGTAACCTTTGCATCGAATTAACATTTAACATTTTGGATTAACATCTACCCTCTCGCTAATGAAGGAGGGAGAGAAAAGAAAATAGGAAAATAAATAATGTATTAACCTCCTAATAAATATCAATAATGGATATAAGCATAACGAAAATGATTCACAATGTACCTTCTAAATGGAAATTTTGGAGATTCCCATTAATGCTAAAAATAAGATATTGTCTATCATCTATATTCCACAAAAATACTCTATGTGTAAAATATTGGATTAGTAGTCCTGTTTTTCTTTGGACTACATATATTCCGCATTATAATTGGGGAGATTTTATCAATCTTAAATTTGCTAAAATATTTTCTGGTAAAACAATCATTCCCTATTCATTTTGTACAAAACCATCAATTGCTATGATTGGTAGTATTTTACCATGGGCAATGAGTAAAGATACAATTGTTTGGGGGAGTGGTTGTCTTAATTCAAAAGATTTGTCTTGGAACAATGTTGAACACCCTAAAAAAATATGTGCAGTTCGAGGTCCTTTAACACGTCAAGTTTTATTAGAGCATGGCATTGAATGCCCAGAGATATATGGAGATCCTGCAATGTTGATATCAAAATACTATCATCCTAATATGACTAAACGATATAAATATGGTATTATCTTCCATGTAAGTTCATTGAAAGAGGGAAAAGGATGGATTAATAACGTCCAATTAGATTCTGTTTTATGGATAAATCCTTGTGTTTATAAGAATTGGTACGATTTTATAGATCAAATATGTTCATGTGAAATAATATTATCATCTTCACTACATGGAATTATCATTGCGGATGCTTATAGTATTCCTAATATTTGGATTACATTGACAAATCATGAGCATCCAGATGATAATTTCAAGTTTAAAGATTATTTTTTATCAATCGGGAAAAATATTGAACATCCAGTATCTATTTTACAATGCTCGAACAATAGCATAGAACAATATGCTAAAATGTGGCAACCACCATTAATAGACTTAGAAAAATTGATTGCATCATGCCCATTTGAAATGGCTAAATAATTCGAAATCCATGATCCTTCGTTCCTCATCCTATATCTCCAATCCAGTGGTGGCTTGTGGCATCATCGTTTATAATCAGAAAGAGTATATCACCCAATGTATAGAAGGAATGCTCATGCAAGAGTGTGACTTTCCGTTTAATATCGTCATTGCCGACGATTGTTCTACAGATGGCACTCAAGATATACTGCGTGAGTATCAAGCCAAATATCCCGATAAGATTAAACTCGTCCTCAATGAAACAAATGGTCACATCGCCAAAAACTGGGTCAGTTGTGCCCGAGCATTAGAAGGAGGTGAATTCGTCTCTTTCTGCGATGGGGACGATTATTGGTCCAATCCGCATAAGTTGCAATTACAAGTCGATTATCTTCGCCAACACCCCGAATGTGTTGCCGTTTCAACAGACTATGATACCATTAATTCTGATGGAAGCAACTATCAGTCTTTTGTTCAAAAAGACAATCCACCTTTAACAGGACTTGTCCAATATGATTTGTGGACATCGGGCAAGGCTCGAAATGCGTGGTGTTGCTTTATGTTCACACGTCAAGCCTTTGATAAAATTCCCTTACAAGGTTTCATCGACCACGATTTTCCTTTCCAAGATTGGCCGGCATTAGTCATCATCGCAGGATATGGTGAGTTCCATTATATACCCGAATCAACATGCGTGGTGCGTAAAGTAATCGGCTCCGATAGCCATGCGGTAGATATTGACAAATTATTGCGCAGGCAACAACGTAGTCGAACGATGAATAAGTATTTGGCATCACTCTTTCCTGATGTATTGCCGGTAGATGATGACGAAACATTTGATCGGTACATCGCTCTGACGATGATTTCAACCTGTATGCAAAATGGAAACTATAGACGAGCCAAAGACTTTGCCCGCAAGAGTGGACACAAAAATGTTCGTTATTGGTGTTGTCAAACGTGGATAACCTTCTGGGCATTTATATTCGCCAAAAAAGTTTGGCACAAAATTAGACCGAAGTGGCGTTTCCGCATACAGTAGACAGTTTCTTTACGCAATACCTTTTCACAGGTGGCTTCCGAACAATCGGGAGCCGTTTATGGTGTAGATGGTGTAGATGGTGCAGGTGTTTTCTAAAACTCACACGCGCGCGGGTGAAAGTGTATAAAGTATGTACACCACATACACCACATACACCACATGAGGATGTACAGGGACGCAGGGACGATAGGGACGATACTTTATATATACTCCCACGCGCATGGGTGTGTATATTAGAAAACATCGTCCCTTGCGTCCCTGCGTCCCTCACAATAGTCAACTTTTTTAGGAATATAGTCAACCTTTTTTAGTAAACAAGTCAGCCTAACACCGTATAAAACAGTGTCTTCATCGAAGCAAGTAACGGAGCATTACCGTAGCAATACCGTAGCATTACCGTAGCATAATAGGCTAAGCGTGGGTTTGACAAGGACTGCTTGCGTTCCTTGTCTATAGGAATTGATTTGCCACAAATACAGGAAATAAAATGCCACATAAATCGTACAAACAATAGAAAAAAGCATTTTTTTATCAAAATATTTGCACATATCAAAAAAAAGCAGTACCTTTGCACTCGATTAAAATTTTACACGAGTGAAATAGCAGTGTTGTTACGTGTAATCAATTAAGATATAGCTATTTTATAAGGTTATACAATATAAAAAACACTCCGATATATTTACATAATTTAGGACAAAAAATGGTCGTAACAGATATAAAAAATAAGATTCTTCGCGGACGATGCGGAACGTTGTATTTCTTGGATAGTTTTCCTCAATTTGATACGGAGTATGTCCGTAAAGTGCTGAGCTCCATGGTTAAAGATGGGACTTTGATTCGCTTAACCAATGGCGTATTTTTGAAACCTACAAAAACTCGCTTTGGCATATTATATCCTGAAGTGGGAACGATTGTCAAAGCGATAGCGGAACGTGATCATGCAATGATTATTGCAGAGGGGAATGTTGCGATGCATCAATTAGGGTTATCCACTCAGGTGCCAACCAAGTATGTCTATCTGACCAATGGTTCTGCTCGCAAATTGCGTTTGGGTAACCAAGAAGTGCAACTGAAACACGGAATGCCTAAAAACTTCGCATTCCATGACCCCTTTATGGCAACGTTGCATCAAGCCCTGAAAACATACGGCAATAGGTCATTAAACGATGAGGAGAAAAAACGAATAAAAAACGTATTCCATACACATGCCAATCCTCAATACATGGCACATGATATAGCCATTTTTCCTATTTGGATGCAAAAATTATTGAACGAATAAATCAATCACAGGTATGAGCCTTTGGATTAATCATTCGCTTGCTGAACGCAAAGTAATGTTACAGCAGGCAACGGAGCAAAAGCACCTGCCACAACAAATAGCGGTAGAAAAAGACTGGTGGGTAACTGTAGTTTTACATGCTCTGTTTACATCAAAATATGCTCCCTATCTTTTGTTTAAGGGAGGCACTTCGTTAAGTAAAGGTTGGAATCTGATTGAACGTTTTTCTGAAGACATAGACTTGCTCATCAATAGAGAATATTTCCTTGATGTATGCCAATTGGAATGTGCAAAATGTAGCAACAATAATCAAATTAAGTTCCTTAGAAAAGCGGCTCGTGATTTTATAACAACCGATTTTGCAGATGAATTGAAAAAGCAACTGAATGCAATGGGGATAGAAGGTTGGACGTTAGTTCCTATTACGAAGAAATCGGATGGAACGCCGATAGACCATGATAGTGATCCGACCATTTTAGAACTTCAATATACATCTATTCTGGAAGAAAGTAATCCGTACTTACCACCCGTAGTCAAGATTGAAGTCAGTTGCTTGGGAATGAAAGAGCCATTTGAAGTAAAGCAAATATCTTCTATTGTGGGAGAATGTTTCCCGGACGAAGATACAGATACATCTACCAATATGGCTACTATCTTGCCATCACGAACATTTTTAGAAAAGGCATTTTTGCTGAATGAAGAGTTTCAACGCACCAATCCTCGCTCGTTTCGCATGAGCCGTCATTTGTATGACTTGGAGAAGATGATGGACACCCAATTTGCGACTGATGCATTAAATGATGATATCTTGTATGATGCCATAATTGCTCACCGAACTAAATTTTATCATGTTAGCAAAGTGGACTACGATTTGAATCGCAAGAATTGTGTGAATTTTATTCCTGAAGGTAACATCGAAGCGGCATATAGAGATGATTACAAGGCAATGCTTGGCAGCTTTATTTATAGTTCGTCATCTTTAAGTTATGACCAACTTATTGAACGCCTAAAAGTACTAAGAGAGCGATTTAGGAACGTGAATGTCACTCCTAACTTTTCCGTATAAAATAGCCGCCTTCGGTGTAGATAATGTCAAACAAAACAGCCATCAACTCCCGTAACACTCCGTAGCACTCCCGTAGCACCCCCGTAGTACTATAACCTAAGCCTTGTATTTACAAGGACTGCTTGCGTTCCTTGTCTATAGGAATTGTTTGCCACAAATACAGGAAATAAAATGCCACATAAATCGTACAAACAATAGAAAAAAGCATTTTTTTTATCAAAATATTTGCACATATCAAAAAAAAGCAGTACCTTTGCAGCCGATTTCCGAAAAGTCGAAATCTGGAGGCCCCAGAAAGTACCACTTTTTGAGGAGAGAGGTCCATTAGCTCAACTGAATAGAGTACCACACTACGGATGTGGGGGTTGCAGGTTTGAATCCTGCATGGATCACAAAGACACAAAATTAAGAGCATCTGGGAGTTTACTCACAAGTGCTCTTTTTTTTTGTGGATTTGTAATCCGCCCCACCGGAGGGTGGGACAGATTACGAAGAAATCCTGCATGGATCACAGTCCTTTCTTTGCTTTCTCAGCGATAGCCTTGAAAGCTTTGGGCTCATTCATTGCGAGGTCAGCAAGAACTTTACGATTGATTTCGATACCTGCTTTCTTCAACGCACCCATAAGTTGGCTGTAGCTAACGCCTTCGAGGCGAGCAGCAGCATTGATACGTTGAATCCACAAAGCGCGGAATGTACGTTTTTTGTTCTTACGATCGCGATAAGCGTAAAGGAGACCTTTCTCCCATGTGTTCTTGGCGACAGTCCAAACGTTGGCACGGCCACCAAAGTTACCTCTTGTGAGGCTCATAATCTTCTTGCGGCGTGCGCGAGAAGCTACATGATTTACTGATCTTGGCATAGTTCTGTAAAATTTTGGTGGTTAATACTTAGCGCAGCAAGAGCATTTCTCTCAAACTACGCATGTTCGTTTGGTCAACTAATGCGAAGTGGTCCAAGTTGCGTTTCTGCTTCTTGGTCTTCTTCGTCAAGATGTGACTGTGGTAAGCGTGTTTACGCTTAACTTTACCGGTTCCGGTAAGAGTGAATCTTTTTTTAGCACCGGAATTAGTTTTTACCTTTGGCATTTTGTTAAAAATTTAAATTGTTTATTATTTTAAGTCGTAGGCAGCCATCGGTGGCCCAACGACTAT
>JAZLHD010000114.1:0-2658 GCA_045616645.1 Paludibacteraceae bacterium | reverse complement strand
GCATTCCCCCCAATGTACTGACATGACCCCAAAAAGTTGGACGGATTAATACTAACTAACTTTATTTAGATAATGAGTTCGATATTGTACTGGACTCATTTTTAATCTAAGTTTGATACGATCGCTATTATAATATTTAATGTATCGCCTTAATTCTGTTTTAAACTGTGTTATATCCTTAAAATTGTTGGCGTAGAGGAGTTCTGTCTTCATTAGTCCAAAAAAGTTCTCCATCATTGAGTTGTCTAAGCAATTACCTTTTCTAGACATACTCTGTATGATATGATGATCTTTTAGTAGTGTTTGATACATTCCATGTTGATAGTGCCAACCTTGGTCTGAATGCATGATAAGACCATCCAACAGCTTATTCTTCATTGCTTTTTTCATCATTCGCAGTACCAACTGCAAATCAGGACTATAAGAGATGGTATAACTAATAATTTCTCCATTCCACATATCTAGTATTGTTGATAGATAACATTTCCGTCCCTTAATATCTATTTGTGTAATGTCGGTAGTCCATTTTTGATTTGGTGCTGCTGCCTTAAAATCTCTATTAAGTATATTAGGAGCAACTTTGCCAACTTCTCCTTTATATGAATGGTAGCGTATCCGTCTTTTCTTAGCATACAAGCCCATCTCTTGCATTAGGCGAGCTACCGCCTTCTTGTTGATAACTATACCGGTAGCGCGTAAAGATAGGCACACACGGCGATAACCATAACGTTCCTTGTGTTTCTCAAAAACGGTGCGGATCTTTTGTTTTGTTTCTGCATACTTATCTTCACGTTCTTTGACATGATAGTAGTATGTTGCACGCTTCATCCCACTTGCCCGAAGCAAATCTTCTAAGCTATGTTCCGGCCTTAATGTCTGGATGATCAGAGCTCGTTCTTGCGTCGTTGAGCTTCTTTTTCTAACACTAAGGCCCTCAATTTTTTTAAGTAGGCATTTTCCGCGCGCAAATACTTTAATTCGCGTTGGAGAATCTCCAACTCTGTCTGCGGTTCTTGTTTTTTAGGGCGTCCCATATCATATTTTTTAGGAGGTCTTCCATGTTGTCCAACCATACGTAATCCTTCGTATCCTTGCGCCTTCACAATATTATCCCAATTTTTAATTTGACTTTGAGATATTCTTACTCTAGCGCTAAAGATGTGCAAAGGTAATTGTTTTTTTCGATATTCGCAAATAATTTTACACTTTTCTTTAAAAGTATAGCGTTTATAGTGTTGTTTTTCTAAACCTTGAGGGCCATATAACCTATAACGCTCCACCCATTCACTAACATCATGCTCACTAAAATGTAATAATTGACCTACTGCATAAGGAGCCATACCTGATAGACTTAACTTGACTGCTTTTAACTTGTCTTCGACTGTAGTCATAATTCCTAAAATTTAGTGTCTAATATTTTGGGGGCACTACAGTACATTCGGGGGAATGCCGCAAAAAAGCGGCAGGCGGCGTCCGAAGATAATAAAAAAAGCAACCTACCTTTTGAGGTAGATTGCCTTGAGAATACGGAAGGCGAAGCTTCCGAGCAAGAAAAGGAGCATAAGAAAGAAGCCGATTGTGCAATGGCGGTAGAACCGAGGAATGGGCTTATCGGGTGGAATCGTGGGTTGAATATACACGGTGTCGCACCGATTGACTACCTTATCGCGCCAGCGCGTATGCCAACGCTCGATATAGATAGTGTCTAGTCCGCTGCGCTCATCTAGCCGATCTAGTCGGCTGCGCCTATCTAGGTGATAACTGGTAGAAACACTATCGCGCTCATAAACATAGGTGCTATCGTGCTGAACAGAAGCGGTAGGAAGAATGTACTGCGCCTTACAACTAGTCAAGTTCGCGATTGCGACGAGCACACTCAGCATCAGGACACTTAACATCATACAGCGGATATTCGGGTGTAAAGTCTGAGACCTCAAAATAGATTGTTTCATTAGCAGAACGGAGTTTAGTTGTTAATTGATCTTCCAACTCTCGTGAGGGGACGAGGATGCAGCCGGAGGAGTGGGAAGGCTTTGTACCGACATGGAAACGCATGCCGGTGCGACCGGGGACGCGTTCCACGATAGCGAGAAGACGCTTGAAGCGTGGGGACTGGGTGACGGCAACGGTGTACCATAAGGCAGGAATCTGAACGCCTACGCGTTCGAGGGTGTCGCAGAAGTATGTGCCATCTATAAATAGCTTGCCCCGAAGGGCTGCGCCCGTTGGCGCGTTACGTTGTAATCTTAGTAACATAATTTGGTGTAGAGGAGTAGAGGGGTAGAGGAGTAGGGTTTATTTGCGATAGCGATAATGGTAATCGATGCCGAGGAGGGAGCCGGCGAAGGTGAGGGTTTCGCCATAGGCGACGAGGACGGAGGAATGGATTTCGCCTACCGGCGGAGCATAAAAGGCGAGCGTTAGGAGAACCACGCCGCCGAGACTTAACCCGGCGGCGATGGCGAGTTGAAGTTTATTCATCTACTTAATCCACCGGCTCTTGGTCCTCGATTTGCGCGTGCTCCGTGTTCCACTTCGCTATCTCGACTTTCCACAAGTACGAGTCAAACGACTTGTAGTTGTCGCGGACCATAGCGTAAGCCTCGTAGGCTTGAGCCAACTTCGTGGGGTTGACCTTGGTAGCCTGAACGGCTAAGC
>JAZLHD010000113.1:0-2917 GCA_045616645.1 Paludibacteraceae bacterium | reverse complement strand
ATTCCCCCGAATGTCTTGGGGGAGGTGGCAAAGATTACTTTCTTGCCATCGACTGACGTCGAATATCATCCATCTGTGGTTACTGCTAGTGAGCAAGCTCCCTGCCGTAACCCCATATTGCTGAGGATAGTGCCTATCCTTGGCAAGAAAGTGATCTTTGAAATATTGATATTACCGTAAAAAAGTGAAGAAAAATTTGTGAGTTTGGGAAAATTTTCGTAACTTTGCACCCTCAAAAGCATCGTTATGGATTTACAACCTGCACAACGCATCTACACTCGTGAGCGAAACTGGGATTATCGCCAACCGGCGATATATCTAATCACGCTCACTGTTAAGGATCGTCAACCCCTGTTGGGGATGTTGGTCGGTGGAGTAGATGATGCGAGGGTGGAACCGACTAATTTGGGTTGGAAGGTGTTTGACCTTATTGGGGATATTCCTAATCATCATCCTGAGATTCAGATTCTCCAGCGGATGATTATGCCGGATCATGTCCACTTTATTCTCCGGGTTAATCAACCTATGCAGCAACCATTGGGCACTTGTATCCGTGGCCTCAAGTGGGCTTGCAATGAGGCTTGGAAACAGAGTAGAAGTACCCTGTTCCCTCAGCCCGAAAGACTTTCGGGCGAAGAAACAAGTCTCAACAACGAAACTTCTCAATCTCTCTTTGAGCAAGATTTCTACCCATCCCGATTAGTGGGAAATGGGCAGTTACGAGCAATGTTCGACTACCTCCGTGATAATCCTCGTCGCTTGGCAGTTAAGCGCGCTAGCTCGGAGTACTTCCGCATAGAGCGTGGAGTAGTGTTAGAAGGTACAAAGGTGGATATGATTGGGAATCAATCACTTCTCAAGGGTCCGTTGCAAGTGGTCCATGTACACCAAGTATGGACACCGACCGAGATTGAGCAACATGCTCGGCAATGCGTAGTGGCCGCTCAATCCGGAGCTGCTTTAATCAGCCCTTTTATTAGCAGGGATGAGCGCCGGATTCGTGATAGCGTGTTGCAGCAAGGAGGCAAGGTGGTCGTTATTCGGCAAGAAGGGTTTGGAGAACTCTACAAGCCGGAGCCTCTCTATTTTGATGCTTGTGCCGAAGGGCGAGTCTTGTTAGTAGCCGTTGGTGAGTATCACCAAAAGGGAGAACATGTTTCCCGTACCCAATGTGTTGAGATGAATTCTTTAGCAGAGAGGGTAGCATTTCGCCACCCTGTTTCTTCCGCAGGAAAGACTTTCCTGCGATAAAACAAGTTCTTCAGGCACCCTGTTTCTTCTCCCGAAAGTTTTTCGGGAAAAACTTTCACGGTAATATCAATCACGATATTGCCGCTTTTTGTGTGCGGACAAGTTGGACATAAGTTGGACATGTCCAACTGTCCAACTTGTGATAAACGACTGACAGAAAGCGGATTGCGGAAAGATGGACAGTAGGACATGTCCAACTTCGAAAATGGAACACGAGATGAGTACAGAACGGGCATAGTACGGATAGGGGATTTAAGGAACGCAGAAATAACGCAGGAATCACGCGGGAATAACCCGGGAATAACCCAGAGGGGGACCGGTGAAAATAAGAACGAAAAAAACTCGCGCCCCCGCGCGTAGATATAAATTAAGGCCTAGTCCCTACCGGACTTAAAATGGTAAAGCGAACTTTGAAATGATGTACTTATAAGAGAAAATTAACATAAAAGTTGATTTTTTCGTGTAAAAATTTGGTAGTTTCAAAAATAATTTGTATCTTTGCAGCGTGAAATGAAAAAAAGTAAAACGTTATGCAAAGAGATTTATTCTTACAACTACTTGAATCGGGTGATATTGTTAGTATATATTCTCCCTTATTTAAAGGTGAGCAATATACTGAATTTGAAAAATTCCTAATCGCCTTTATGGACAATGAGGAATATGGTCCTGATTTGGGTGTTATTATGGGACGTTTAGAAACTATTAAAAAATTGGGAGTTCAAGATCGGTTTTTCCGTTTTGAAGGTAGGTCTTACGATAGGGTTCATGCTCTTCCTGCTTATCTCGAATCTTCACGCTTGCGTTTATATTGTTTATGCATTAGCAGTAAGGTTTTGATTCTTGGCAATGGGGGTATAAAAGAAACTCAGACATATCAAGAAGATCCATATTTGAACAAATGTGTAGAAACTTTGCAGAAAATCGATTTTGAGATTCGTATGCGTGAGAATAGAAAAGAAATTACAATCAAAGGCACGCAGTTGCACGGAGATTTATCCTTTTATATTAACGACTAAATCAAACGCTTATGTTAGTAAACCCGTTGATGGAGGAGGTTAGGCGTAGATACCTAACTCCAGAAATACAGAAGCAAGTTGACTTGCAAGTGATGATTGCCAATCGCGTCTACGATTTGTTGGAAGCGAAAGGTATGACGCAAAAAGACTTTGCTGCCAAGTTGGGCAAGACCGAGACGGAAGTGAGCCGTTGGTTATGTGGCACGCATAATCTGACGATGGCGACCATTGCGAAGATGGCCGTTGCGTTGGAGGACGATCTTATCGTTTCGACGCAAACCAAAGTATCGAAGCGTAAGTTGACGCTTATGCCGAAACGCGTAGCTGCGATGCTATAGAATCAGCGAACTATATTTCTCTTATAGGCAACAATTCCAAATGGGGTTGTTGCTTTTGTTTGTACATTGTTTCAACGAAAGAAAAATAACACCCTCGCGCCCCCGCGCGTAGATATAAATTAAGGAATAGTCCTGCTGAGACTATAAATCGGCGAATGATCTTTGAAATAGTGATATTCGGCAGCTGCCTTGCTACTCCGCGCTATTATCAACGCGGGCGCAATTCCCCCGAATGTCTTGGGGGAGGTGGCAAAGATTACTTTCTTGCCATCGACTGACGTCGAATATCATCCATCTGTGGTTACTGCTAGT
>JAZLHD010000112.1:0-1498 GCA_045616645.1 Paludibacteraceae bacterium | reverse complement strand
TAAGCTTCCTTCTGCCTTTGCACTCTTTCGCCTGATTTCTGACCAGGCTGAGGAAACCTTTGGGCGCCTCCGTTACTCTTTTGGAGGCGACCGCCCCAGTCAAACTGCCCACCTGACATTGTCCCCTCACCAGATTATGATGAATGGTTAGAATTCCAGTAAATTAAGGGTGGTATCCCAACAATGGCTCCACAAAAGCTGACGCTTTTGCTTCAAAGCCTCCCACCTATCCTGTACATAATCTACCGAAACCCAGTATCAAGCTACAGTAAAGCTCCATGGGGTCTTTCTGTCTTATCGCAGGTAACTAGCATCTTCACTAGTACTACAATTTCGCCGGGGATATTGTTGAGACAGCTCCCAAATCATTACGCCTTTCGTGCGGGTCAGAACTTACCTGACAAGGAATTTCGCTACCTTAGGACCGTTATAGTTACGGCCGCCGTTCACTGGGGCTTTGGTTCTAAGCTTCGGATTACTCCTAACTCTTTCCCTTAACCTTCCAGCACTGGGCAGGCGTCAGCTCCTATACTTCATCTTTCGATTTAGCAGAAACCTGTGTTTTTGTTAAACAGTTGCTTGGGACTCTTCTCTGCGACTGACTTTTACATCAGTACCCCTTCTTCCGAAGTTACGGGGTCAGTTTGCCGAGTTCCTTAACAATAATTCTCCCGTTCGTCTTAGGATCCTCTCCTCATCTACCTGTGTCGGTTTGCGGTACGGGTATTTATATCTAATATCATTATACTTTTCTCGCCAGTGTGATTCTTAGTGATTCGTTACTTGTAAATTTCACTATATCTTTCGATACGAGTTTTTCCTCTTCCTCGCTCACTTTCCTCTACTGTGTCATATAACGTTTTTAAAGATATCTATAGTGCAGGAATTTTAAACCTGCTGTCCATCGGATACGCCTTTCGGCCTCTCCTTAGGTCCCGACTTACCCTGGGCGGACGAACCTTCCCCAGGAAACCTTAGACTTTCGACGGCAAAGATTCTCACTTTGCTCTCGCTACTTATTCCGGCATTCTCTCTTCTGCCTCGTCCAGCCATGCTTTCGCTTGACCTTCGACCTACTACAGAATGCTCCTCTACCACTCATACTTACGTATGAATCCGCAAATTCGGTGGATAACTTAGCCCCGGTAATTTTCCGCGCAACTTCACTCGACCAGTGAGCTATTACGCACTCTTTAAATGAATGGCTGCTTCTGAGCCAACATCCTGGTTGTTTACGCAAAATCACATCGTTTCCCACTTAGCTATCTCTTAGGGACCTTATTTGACGATCTGGGCTCTTTCCCTTTTGACCACGGAACTTAGCTCCCGTAGTCTGACTCCTGAGTATAATTCGCGATATTCGGAGTTTGATAGAGTTCAGTAACCTGATTTAGGCCCCTAGCTCCGTCAGTGCTCTACCCTCACGAATCTAAACCTCAAGGCTAGCCCTAAAGCTATTTCGAGGAGAACCAGCTATCTCTGAGTTCGATTGGAATTT
>JAZLHD010000111.1:0-15711 GCA_045616645.1 Paludibacteraceae bacterium | reverse complement strand
AAGTGATTTACATCAAACTGCCAAACTGCCACGTGGCAGTTTGGTATATCGCGCTCATCCATTGTTCTGTGCCACGAGTGTCCGCGAGTGGTGTTTTGTTTCGTCCCTTTTTCCCGCATACTATGCGGTCCCTCTCCGCCTCTCCGCCTTTAGGCTGCTTGCAGCCGCGCCTCTCTTCCTTGTCCCTTTTTCGCGCATTTTCGCGCGAAGGATATCCAATCTCCCAAAAAAGTCCCAACAATGTCCCAACAATGTCCCAACTTTTAAGACCTATGCAAGGCCTATGCAAATCCCCGCACCTACTTTTACTTTTTAGTTTTTGTTAGGTTATGGGAGCTCGCTCACGATAACATAACGAAAATAAAAAGAAATAATAAATAATAATCAGTGTAATCTGTGAGAGATAAAAAATATTAATTCAAAATTCAAAATTAAATCATTATGTCAAAAATTAAACCCTCAGAGCCGTATGAGCAACTTCAAGGTAAGTTGCACGGCAAGTCGAACTACAGTACTTGTATTAATCGTCTAAATGGTAAACAATACACCTACTATTGGAATCCCAAGAATGTGGTCAAACAAACCCCGGCTCGTGTTCTTCAACACGTGATTGCCCACAAAGCCAATGTGCAAGCAACAATTATCCTATCCGATCCGGCAAATGTTCTTCTCTACACGCAGAAGAACAAACTCGAACGAGGTATCAGCAGTGGTTCTCCTCGTGGTTATGTCCTCTCTATGCTTTTCAAAGAATTGAAACCCATTTTTCAAGAGGAACTTGCTACCAAAGGCACCATTGACGGCAAAACGGTTGAACAATGGCGCGCCTTCTTCGACATCCGTTCCAGTTCCTACCACAAACCCATGTAACCCCTCCGCCTCTCCGCCTTTCCGCCTTTCCGCCTCTCTTACCCAGTGCGCATTTGGTAGTTGCCAAGTGCGCACTTTTTATCGAAATAAGTCTTCCAATATTATTTGTGATGGGATTTGTTGACTATAAGCATTTGTTTTTAGTCCTTGAGTGGTTATCAAGGTAGGCCAAGTGGCATGTTTGAGTGCAGTCTCCTTTGTAAACGCAGAACAGCGGTAAAGTAGTTTGTCATATTCCTCTTTCTGCAAATCGTACTCTTGGGCACTATATTTGACTTCACAAATATTGACTATTTGATCCGCGCGTTCAATTACCATATCAATTTGCGCTGCAGGAGTGGACGTTTTGCTCCGCCATGCGTAGTGCAACGTTGAAACACCTTCTATGCGCAATGCTCTTTTTATGGCATCAATATGATTGAGTACAATACTCTCAAAACTAAGTCCCATCCAAGCGTTCACTTCGGGCGTATTGATATGATGTGACCAATAATTGCGTTCTACTTGGGCACGAGACAAAAAAGTAAGATAAAATAGACAAAACATGTCATTTAATCGGTACACACATTCTGTGCTTTTGATCTTTTTCTCGCGTACTTGCAGTTCCTCAATAAGGTCACTATTACATAAAATAGTCAGCTTTTCTCCCAAATGTCCGTTGTTAGTTGTTCCAATCGCTTTGGCAATTTGTTCTCGCGTTAATCCATAGCGGCTCGTCGCTAAACATTCTACAATAGCCATGTAGGCTTGCGGCTTTTTATATAAAGTGGTAAATAGCCGCTTATATTCTCTACGCATCTGGTCATCAACACTGAAAAACAATCGATCTATGTTTTGGACTAAACTCTCGTTTGGTTTCAACAGACTTAAATAGTAAGGTATGCCTCCGAAAACCATATAAGCCTGCAAAGTCATCAAATCATTCCACATAAAATGATATTCGTTTAAATACGATTTTGTCTCATTTAGTGTGAAAGGATAGATATGCATTTCTTGCGTTATTCGGTCATGCAGTCCTCCGTGGCTGTCAATTACATTATCTATCATCCACGAGGTGGCGCTCCCACAAATAATCAATGTTATGTTATCATGTAGTCTTGCCCAATTATTCCAAAAGTACCCCACAGCATTGGCGACATGCGATCCTTGTGTGTCCATGGCGGGCAGTTCGTCTATGAAGATAATGCAACGCTCGGATTGCTTTACTTTTTGATGCAGTGCTTTTTTGAGAGCAATAAAGGCTTCCATCCAGTTGGAGGGATTTGTCTCCATTGTGAGACCATATTCGTCCATGGCATCCTTAAAAGCAATCATCTGGTCAGAGAACGAACCATCAATCACTCCAGTCATGCGGAAAGCATATTGGCCTATGAATTGTTGGTCAATGAGAAATGTTTTTCCGACTCTTCGCCGGCCATAAACGGCTACAAATTCGGCCCTTTGACTTTTTGCATATTGTTGCAATGCAGCAATCTCTTTTGTTCTTCCAATAATAGGTTCCATAGTGTATCCAAAATTGTTTGACGGTGCAAAGTTATAAAAAAAAAATTATATATGCAAATATTTTGGGCGAAATCGGTGTAAAAATATATCAATTTCGCCCATTTGTGTTTATATTTGGGCGAAATCGGTGCAAAAACATATCAATTTCGCCCGTTTGAGATGGTGCAAAAGAAAGCCAAGGTGACAAGTGAACAGTGCGCACTTTTGTATAAAATCACCCATCACCACTAAAAAATCACAAATAAATTTGCACATATCGGAAAAAAGTTGTACCTTTGCACGAAAATTCAAAATTATAACTTTATTATTATAACTTTATTATAATTTTATTTTATGTTTAATCCATTCGTTACACGAGGGTATATTTCACCGGAATATTTCTGCGATCGAGAGAACGAGACAGAGATGCTAACCCAATTTATTCAAGGCGGAAACAATGTGGTTATGATGGCGCATCGCCGTATTGGAAAAACGGGGTTAATAGAGCATACATTTGCGCAACCGAGCATCAAAAATGCCTACTACACTTTTTTTGTAGATATTTATGCCACCAAAAATTATACTGAGTTTGTTGCTGCTTTAGGCAAAAGCATTCTCCAATCATTAAAACCATTAGGAAGATCTGTTTGGGAAAAGTTTTTAGAGGTCGTTAAGTCATTACGTCCTAATATCTCTTATGATGCAATGGGGATACCTTCTTTAGGTGTTTCCGTGGATTTATCGGCAACAGCTCCCATTACGATGGAAGAAATTTTTCATTATCTCGCTACGGCAGATAAACCTTGTGTGGTGGCATTAGATGAGTTTCAAACGATTTGTGATTATCCCGAACGGAACATAGAGGCCGAACTTCGCACTTATATGCAGCATTGTCCGAATGCGCAGTTCATCTTCTCCGGAAGCAAACGGCATCTACTGGGGGAGATGTTTACCAATAGTAAACGCCCCTTCTATCAAAGTAGTGCGATGATGGATTTGGAAGCCATTCCATTAGATAAATATACTCTATTTGCGCAACACCATTTTGAAAGTGCCGGAAAGCATATCTCGGAACAAACAATAGCCAATATTTATGAGCGCTATAACGGTACAACGTGGTATATGCAATTTATTCTTAATACCTTATATACCGCCACACCGCAAGGTAGTACGTGTTTGCCGGAGGATGTAGATGCAGCCGTAGAGGTAATCCTATCACAACTGAACTACAACTATCGCAGCACACTTTTTTATCTTCCTTCTAGACAAAAAGAAGTTCTTCTTGCCATTTGCAGCGAAGGCAAAGCGAAAAATATCACCTCGCGTTCTTTTATGAATCGCTATCATCTATCTGCCAGTGCTATTCAGGGAGCACTAAAGGGGCTTTTAGAAAAGGACTTTATTACAGAGGAATTTGGTGAGTATCGCGTTTATGACCTTTTCTTTGAAGACTGGCTTCGTCGATATGCATGACCCCCCTCAGCCTCTCTTACTCAGTGCGCATTTGGTAGTTGCCAAGTGCGCATTTTTTGTTCATTCACGATCTGTATTTCTAACTGATTTTCAGAGTTTTATTTATTCTTATTCACTCCCAAATGGGTCATGTGTGTTGCATATATCAAAAAAATGTTGTAATTTTGCAAGGCGAAAGAAAAACCTACTCAAATTATAACATTATGAAACACCCAACTCTACTACTATTTTTGATTTTATTATTTTTACTTACTCTTTTCTTTATCCCTCTACCTATCCACTCGGCAACTTTATTAACACCAAAGGTGCAACACGTAGAACCATTAAGTTGGTGGACCGAAATGAATTGTCCATTAACTCTCATGTTGCAAGGTCAAGACCTCGCCGATGCTCAAGTGACTATCAAACCCGCCGAAGGACTTATCGTAACAAGTCAACATAATGCCGAGTCGCCTAATTATCTGTTCGTGGACTTAGATGTACAGAAATCCGGCACATATACCATTACCTTGAGAAAAGGGAATAAGAAGACATCCGTCAAATATACCATCAACACCCGTCGAGAGGGTTCGCGCGAACGTTCCTCGTTCAGTAATGCCGATGTCATTTATCTTATTATGTCCGACCGTTTTGTGGATGGTGACGAAACGAATAACACCCAGCCTCAATGTGCGGAACCTGCAAACAAAGAGTATATCCATGGTCGTTGGGGAGGTGATATCCAAGGTATTATGAATAGTCTTGACCATATTGTAGAGACTGGAGCCACTGCTATTTGGCCCACACCTCTACTTTGCGACAACGAAGCAAAATGGTCTTATCATGGTTATGCCTGCTCGGATTATTACCACATCGACCCGCGTTTTGGCAGCAATGAGATGTACCGCGAAATGGTGGCGAAAGCACATGAGAAAGGACTTAAATTTTTGATGGACATGGTTCCTAACCATTGCGGTTCCACCCATTGGTGGATGAAAGATTATCCTTATTCCGATTGGATTAACACATTCCCAGACTTTACGACCACCAATAATGTGTTCTCTGCCAACTACGACATCAATGCCTCACAATATGATCGAGAACTGAATAACTCTGCTTGGTTTGACCATTCTATGCCGGATATGAATATGCGCAATAAAGACTTGCTGCAATACTTTAAGCAGTGGGCTATTTGGTGGATTGAGTATGCTGACCTCGACGGCTTGCGAGTAGATACGTATCCGTATATTGAAAGAGGTCCCGGAGCAGAGTGGTGTCAAGCTATTTTAGCAGAATATTCTAATCTTAATATTGTAGGTGAGACTTGGACACAACCGGCTTGTAAAGTGGCTTATTGGCAAGCGGATGCACAAAACTATGATGGTTTTAACTCGCATCTACCCGCGGTGATGGATTTCCCAGTCGCTGAAGCTATTCGTCAAGCCTTGGCTGATGATGGAAGTGGGTGGAATAATGGAATGATGAAAGTTTATGATGCTCTTGCGCAAGATTATCTTTATGCCAACCCCTATCAGCTTTTGCTCTTTGTTGGCAACCATGATATGGATCATATTACAGATGTGGTGAAGGACAATGATTATCGGCGCGTTAAATTAGCCTTGACTATGATTGCGACAATGCGTGGTATTCCACAGCTTTTTGCGGGTGACGAGTATGGTGTTCGCTCATCGGATATGGCTATGGGTCACTCAGGTTTGCGTCGCCCTTTACCAATTTATGACACTTTAACCACAGCACAGAAGGATTTGTTTGCGTTCCATCATAAACTCTTTAGTTTCCGTAAGTCGGAGCCGATTATTTGGAGTGGTAAGACGATGCATTTTGCCGGACGCGATAACACGTATACCTATTTTCGATATACGGACGAGGGGGCTATCTTTGTTTTTATCAATGCCTCAGAACAAGAAAGAACGATTCCTGTAGCGCATTATACAGAGATTTTGTCTCGGTATAATCTTATAGGAACAAACGTGTTGACAGGTGAAGAGGTCAATCTATCCTCTTCTCTTCCTATTGATCCTCTAACGCCTTTGGTAGTTAAACTCGATAAATAAATATTTATCCCAATTCCGCGATGCGTTGCTCAAGCGTGTCGCGGTTTTCTTTCGCACGATTCCGTATAGAACCACGATAGTTGAAGATGGTTTTAGGTGAGTGGCGCAAGAAACGCGCTATATCATCCGAATTAGTGATACCCAATCGAATAAGTGCTAAAATACGCAATTCCGTACTCAAATGTCGATTAACTACGGGCGCAAAAGCCTTGTCTTCACACAACAACTGATTAACTTGCTCTACAAAATTAGGGAACAACCCTAAGAATGTCTCATCAAAGCGAACATAGAACTTTCTCAAACTATCCTCTAAAACCTTAACAGATTTAATGGTGTTAAAGAGCGTTTGATGATTCTCATGCACCGCTGTGCGAAGCAATATCTGGTGATAGTTATCTAATGTCTGTATCGACTCCGAGCAGGCAGACATATATTCTGTAACATAAGCGGAGCGAATACGATTAGCCTCTTGTAAATGAGCATTGGCTTCGTTGACCTGTTGTAGGGCTAATTGTGTGTTTTGATGAGCAACCGCCAATCGTTTTCCAATAATAAAGGTATAAACAAACAACACAATAAAGACAATAAGAAAGATACAAAGTGCAACAATCATTATACTCTGTCTGCGTTGTGTTTGTGTAATGCGCTCTTGATACGCATTAAGAATGATGGGTAAGTCACCCGCCATTTCGATAACCCTTAATCGAGCTTTGCATTGTTGTGCATCTTCAAGACAAGCATTCGTATATTGATATGCTCGCGAGATATCCCCATTTTGGTATAATAGCAGCGCAACCTCTCTTAGGGATGCGTGTTCTAAAACGCCATGCCGAACATCAGAGATGGCTGAGATTGCATAGTAATATAATGCAGAATCTTGCTGGTTCAACTTCTTATAAAATCGCGCAGCGGAATTGGCCAAATATCGCACATAATCACTTTCAATGGATAAAGTATCTAAGATAGAACGGACGATATCCAATGCTTGTCTTGTATCCGTTTCCTCTAAAATGAGAGCATTTTCATGTGCTCGCCAAATAGGTTCTGTTTCTGTATCAATAATGTTTTGCCTATAGGATGTGGTTATTTTCCAAAAATATTCTTTCTCTTCTGGAATTGTTGTATAATCGGATTGCCAAGCATATACTAAACAAGAAACCTTATAGAAAGCATTTTTATTACAGTCCATTAGGGTAGGAGGCAGTTTGTCCAAGATCTCTTTGGCGGCATCGTACATTCCATTGATTGCAAGATATTGTGCCTCAGCAATAGAGGATGATTGAAAAAGAGTAGCATTATTCGTTGCTAGTGCGTATTGACGACACACACGAGCATAATAAAGGGCAGAGTCACTATTAAAATTACCATATTGTTTATAGATTTGCTCTGCTATACAACCTCTTTGTGAATCATCCGAAAGAATCCATAATGACTTGAGGTGTTCTATTGATTGTTCTCGTTCGTGAATGATTGCGTGTCGGTTTTCGACTTGTTTATCTAACTCTTGCAATGTGCTTGCATAAAAAGGAAGATTATGCGCAGACATTGTTCCAAAAACAAAACAAAAAAAGAAAAAGATAGTGTTTTTCATCGTTGTACAATTTGAATTCGCTTGCAAAATTACAAAAAAGAATTGGTATCTGCAAATTTTAACCAACAAATAGCCCCAAAATATCAGTCCTAAATACAATCAGAAGGAAATGTTTATCTAGCTGAATTATAATTAAATAGCTATTATCTATTTATCCCAAATCACTCCCAGCCTTTGTGTGTATTGCGAAAAAGCAGTAATTTTGCGCCGCAATTTGATAAAATTGGTTTTATATCAAACAAAAAAATAACAACAAATTATCACTAAAATGAAAAACAAACTCTCAAATGTCATGACTTTGGCGATGCTCGTTTTTTCAAGCGTTGTGTTTGCTCAAGTAAATGTGACAGGTACAGTTTTAGATGCGTCAAATGGTGACCCAATTATCGGTGCCAATATTATTGTTATGGGCACGACGGTAGGTACGGCTACTGATTTTGACGGAAAATTCTCTTTGAGTGTTCCTGCAGAAGCCACCTTACAAATCTCGTATATGGGATATCAGGCGGTGGAGTTGCCCGCTCAAACGGTTATGAATGTGCGTCTAAAAGAAGACACCGAAGTGTTGGACGAGGTGATGGTAGTTGGTTATGGTACGGTTAAGAAAAACGATGCAACCGGTTCCGTCACCGCTATCAAACCTGATGACATGAACAAAGGTCTTCAAGTGACAGCACAAGACATGATTGCCGGTAAAATTGCCGGTGTCGCAGTCACACCGGGTGATGGTACGCCCGGCGGAGGTGCTCAGATTCGTATTCGTGGCGGTTCGTCTTTAAGCGCAAGTAATGACCCCTTAATCGTTATCGATGGATTGGCAATGGATAACGATGGTATTAAAGGTGTAGCCAATGGTCTTAGTCTAGTTAATCCAAATGATATAGAGACCTTCACGGTCTTAAAAGATGCTTCTGCTACCGCAATCTATGGTAGCCGTGCAAGTAATGGTGTCATTATTATTACCACGAAAAAAGGTTCTGCAAATCAAAAACTCAAGGTTACTTATTCCGGTAATGTTAGCGTTGGTACATTGACCAAAACGATGGATGTGTTCTCCGGAGATCAATTGCGCACATACGCACAACAGTTGGGGTTAAGTAATTCTAAAATCAAAAAGTTAGGAACGACTAATACCGATTGGCAAGCCCAAATCTATCGTCCTGCTATTTCTACGGATCACAATATCTCTCTAATGGGTGGTGTGAAAGGAAAAAAAGTTAGCATGCCTTATCGTGCATCGATTGGTTACACATTACAAAATGGTATTATCAAGACCTCGCAAATGCAGCGTGTTACAGCCTCTATCAATTTAAGTCCTAGTTTCTTTAACCAGCACTTGAATTTCAATCTTAATGCTAAAGGAATGTATAGTTATAACCGCTATGCTCCGGGTGTTGTGGGTGCAGCGATTGCTTATGACCCAACTTGTCCTGTAAAAGCAGAAAACATGGAACTGTTCGGAGGTTATTTCGGTCGCACACAAAGCGGTTCTACGCTCAATGACCCACAATGGTCCTATATGTATAATGGCCAAGCACCGGCAAACCCGGTGAACACCTTGGAAATGACGAACGATCGCGCAAACTCGGGTGCTTTTATTGGGAACTTAGAGGCGGACTATAAGATTCATGGACTCGAAGACTTATCCATTCACGCAAACTTTGGGGCTGACTATTCGTGCGGAAAACAAGTAACTTCTATCGCTCCTTATATTCAGACCTCTAATTTCTATTATGGCTATGAAGGTTGGTCAGAGCAAAAGAAGTATAATCTATCCTTTAATGCGTATATGCAATATTTTAAGGATTTCAGCGAGACCCAGCATTTTGATATTATGGCAGGTGGTGAGTATCAGAAGTTCCATCGCACAGACCACTCGCAAGGTGGTGGTGTGTTACAAACGACGAATACAAAATATGATCCTGTTAATATGGAGAACAATCGCTATAATTACACAGAGAATGATTTTGGAACACAATCGGCTCTATTATCTTTCTTTGGTCGCGTGAATTGGGTTGGTTGGAATCAAGTTATGTTGACGGCCACTGTTCGCGGTGATGCTTCCACTCGTTTCTCTCCTAAGAATCGTTGGGGCGTGTTCCCCTCTGTTGCTCTTGGTTGGAAGATTAAAGAGACTTTCTTTAAAGATAATAACAAACTGAGCGAGTGGAAACTGCGTTTAGGTTATGGTATCACCGGTCAGCAGAATTTGAATCAAGGAGATTTCCAATGGTTACCTATCTATAAGATTGATGTTCCGGGTACGGGCGCGATGTCCACTGTTGGTGTGATTGATCCTGCCACAGGCGAATATATTTACAATCGCACCTATCGCCCCAATGAGTATAATCCCGATTTGACTTGGGAAAAAACGACAACGTATAATGCCGGTATGGATTGGGGCTTCCTCAATAACCGTATTACCATGAATGCCGATTTCTACTATCGTCTCACCAAAGACTTGATAAATGTGGTAGATATCCCTGCCGGAACAAACTTTAAAACGCGCGTTATCAAGAATATAGGTTCCTTATATAATATGGGTGTTGAATATTCCATCAACGCAGTAGCCATTGATCGTAAGAATTTCAAATGGGATTTAGGTTTTAATGCTTCTTGGAATAAGAACCAAATCACAAAACTAACAGGTTCTGACGACCCTAATTACTATGTATATAACTCCGCTTCGGGTATTGGTAATGACCAAATGGTTCAAGCCAATGCTATAGGTCATCCGGTTAACTCTTTCTACTTATATGACGTGAAGAAGAATCCTGCAACAGGAACTCTCTGCCTCATTGACCAAGACCACCCAGATGCATTTCCTGGCGATCCGGATTATGAAGTGACCGCCAAAGATAAGATTTTCTATCATAGTCCTGCTGCCGATTTCTTGTTTGGTTTCACGACCAAGTTCCAATTCTATGGGTTTGACCTCGGCATCTCGCTGCGTGCTTCTATCGGTAACTATGTTTATAACTCTGTTCTTCAAGATCAAGGACAATACATCTTGGCTATCTATGATGCCAAGTTTGAGGGGTACCATAGTGTCTTGAAAAACGCCTATGACGCATATTGGAGAGATGGTAATCGCCTACGTGTAGATGGCACAACGGATGGTATTCTTTCAACCGCTTTTGTGGAGGATGCTTCCTTCCTTCGTTGCGACAATATCACATTAGGTTACTCATTTAATCCCAAGAAGAGTTCTATTAGCGGTCGAGTGTACGCCACGGTTTCTAACCCATTTGTTATTAGTGGCTATTCAGGATTGGATCCGGAAATAGCAAGCGGTATTGACAACAACATGTACCCTCGCTCAATGTCGTCCATTATTGGTGTAACACTTAACTTCTAATCCGCACATTAAAATTTTACATTATGAATAATACAATTAGTAAAATGATAGGTGCAGTGGCTATCACAATGGCTTTTACTGCGTGCATGGATTTGCAACCTATTGATCCCAATGTTGTTCAGATGAACGACGGCAATCAGCAAGAAATTATTGACTTGCTGTATAACAAACTCTATGTCTCTTTTGTCCAAACCGGACAACAAGGGCGAGATGGTAATGATCCCGATATTATTACGGATAACGAAGGATACTCCGGATTCTTACGTACACTATATGTGCTTAACGAGTTCCCAACAGATGCCGGTTGGTGGACTTGGCACAATGATGCCGGATGTTCTGACTTACTACATATTTGTTGGACACCCACAAACCCATTTGTAGCCAAACTGTATAACCGTTTGAACTACGCTGTTACAATGTCTAACCACTATTTGGACTTAACAGAAGGTGTTAGCGACAAAGAAGCCGTTGCTCGTCGTGCAGAGGTTCGTTTTATTCGAGCTCTCAATTATTATCACCTCTTGGATATGTTTGGTAATGTTCCCTTCACCGTAACCATGTCCACGAATGATCCCTATCAAATTGATCGTGAGAGCCTCTATCGTTGGCTCGTTAATGAAATCGTTTCCGGGCACAACGGACAAGAGTATTACACCTATGGTGATCATCAAATCATACCCAGTTATAAAGTTGTGGGAGATGCCAATCATGGCTTTATGGAAGACTTGTATAAACATGGTGAAACAACCATCTATCGTGCTACGCAGGAGGCGGCTAAGATGTTACTCGCTCGCCTTTACCTTAATGCAGAAGTTTACACCGGAAAAGCGGCTTGGGCAGATGCAGAAAGAGTAACTAAAGAGATTATAGAAACGATGCCTACTCTCCATCAGCCATTTGCTGAAATTTTTATGGGTGACAACGATAAGAAAGCGGCAGAAGAAATGATTTTCTTGGCCAATGCAGATGGCACTTATAATAGTGGATATGCAGGAGCTCATTACGCAGTTTGCTCTCCTCGTAATGGGAACATGATAGAAGCCGGTACCTCCGATGCTACTTGGGGATGCTGGCGTTCGTCGCCCGAATTGGTGAAGGTCTTCTTCCCGGGTAAGACACCCGCACAAATCATAGCATTAGGAGGAGGAAAAGACGAGTTCCACATGCCTGCTATCGCAAAAGATGATCGTGCCATGTTCTGCGGAGGAAATTCATACGTAAATGCCAATACGGGTGAAACAGCCTTTAATGTGAAGGGTTTCCGTGGCGATGTGCCTGCTAATGGAGAAGGTTTTGATAGTTGTTGGGCTATCTGTAAATGGACCAACCTTTATAGTTCTCAATTTAAGGTGAATGCGGATGGAATCTATGAGATTGACCCTACAGCTCCCAAACCACAACATGATCCTAAATGGTGCGATGTAGATGCACCCCTTATGCGTACTGCTGAAGCTTATATGACCATGGCTGAGGCGTTGTTCCGCCAAGGTAAAACACAGGATGCTTTATTATATATCAATAAGGTGCGCTCGCGTTCACATGCAGCAGTATTAGAAACGCTAACAGAAGAGGAGTTGCTTGCCGAATGGCTCCGTGAATTCTACCACGAAGGGCGGCGGCGTATTGATCTTGTTCGTTTTGGTCAACTCGTTGGATCAACGGCTAAAATGACTTGGGAAGGTCGTAGCGGTAGCAATTCAAAGAAAGTAAAATCCTACGATAATGTGAATACTTGGAACACAGAAGTCGTTTCTATTGATGCACACTATAATTTATACCCTATTCCAGAGACAGATGTAGTGGCTAATCCACACATAAAACAAAACCCTGGATATTAATTCATTTTTATTTATTAACCCAATTTAAATTTTTCTATTATGAAAAAAATGTTTTTAGCCGCAATGGCTATCGCAACTATCGCAATGGTTGGTTGCAAACCCAAAAACAATGATCCTGTAGGTCCAACTCCCGGTCCGACTCCCGGTCCAACTGCCGAAGTTCCCGAAATTGACAAACCTGCTGATGGTTATGTAACTTTTGCTATTCAGATTCCTGAGGGGTCGGAGTGCAATGGTATCGCCGTTAAAGGCACCATCGACAACACCAACTGGACCGGAACAGACGAATACTTGGCAGCTGATGGTTCGATTGTTGGTCCTGACAAATGCGCTGCATTCGTAGCAATTCCTGATGCAAAAAACTGGTACAAGACCACCATTAAAGTAAGTGCAGAAGGTTGGGACGGCACGAACGCTGCGGGTGAAGCTGTTAAGAACTATCTTGCAGGTAAGATTTGCTTAATCTACACCGGTGATAACGGATGGCAAGGTCAAGCTACTGATTGGAAGTATGTTGATAGCGAGTGCACTGTTGCTCTTTCTCAATCGAATGACGGCAACTTCCAAGTCAATGGCACTACCGGTATCATTTATGTAACCGTTGGTGGTTGGCAAAGAAGTGAGTGTGTGACGATTCCTCCTCGTGAGAACTTCACGTTCAATATCACGATTGATGGCACTGTTCCTGAAGGAAAAATGATTCTTACCGGTAACTTCGACGAAAAATCTTGGGGCGATTCTGACCGCGAGATGACGAAGACCGCTGAGGGTAAATACACTTGGACAGGTTCTATTCCCGGCGTTGGCTTTGCTTGCAAAGTGTTTGTTCTTACCGAAGCAGGTGAACAAATCTGGGCACAAGAAAGTGACTTTGCTGTTGCCGATGACGCTACGTCTCCAATAGAAGCTACATTCTCCTTCGCAACGGCTGAATGATAGTAATTTTGTTAATTGTTGTGGAGGGTGTGTCTTTATTGGCACACCCTCTTGTTATACCACCCTCTTGTATATACTGCACCCTCTTGTATGTACTGCACCCTCTTGTATGTACTGCTCCCATTTGTTACCCCCCTCAAGTTTTACCTCCTCCCTCTTATTATACCACTCCGTATTTTGCGTGTTTTGCCGAATCAAAACATAGATATACATAGAACATACATAGAGCATACATAGAACATACATAGAACACATGCAAAACCCGTGCAGACCCCAAGCACACCCAAAGCAAACCCCTCCTTACACATTAGGGTACTATACTTTGTACTGTACCCATTTTCACACCTGTATTTTAGAAGGCTATGGCACGGATGAGGGATTCTAACTCATCACGGTTGGAGAGGGCGTAATTGCGGGTGGAGGTGCGATAATTCCACACCGTCTTAACCGATAAACGCAAGAAATGAGCGATATCATCCGAATCGGTAATGCCCAATCGAATAAGTGCAAAAATACGCAGAGGTGTACTTAGATGGTTGTGCTCTTGTTGCGGGAAACGTCCCTCTTCTCGTAACAACGCGTTAAGGCTCTCTACAAAATGCGGGCAGAGGTTAAGGAAGGTCTCATCAAAGTGACGATAGAAATCACGCAGAACTTCGTCGGTGGTCTCATTGGATTTGACGCGCTCAAAGAGTTCGTTCGGTTTTCCCTGTAAGCTTAGTCGCAAAAGTGTTTTGTGATATTCGTCTAACCGATCAATGATATCGGAGCACTCGGTCATATACTGCGTGATATAGGTGTGACTGATACGGTTACTCTCGGTAAGGTTGGTGTTGGTTTCCGTCAGTTCGACCATTGCTTTTTCGAGTAATTGGTTTTTTTCTGCCAATTGTTCTTTGGCTTGTAGGGCTTGACGATGTGCCACTCGTACGCGTCGTTGGAGAGCAATCATGATGATAGAGAGGATAAGTAGGATCGCCACAGCACCTATCAGCAGAAGGATAAAGTGTTGCATTTTATTTTGCGATTCTGTGACGGCAGTACGATAGCTATCGAGAATAGTGGGCATATCGTTAGCCATCTCAATGGTACGCAGTCGGGCTTGACAGAAGCGTGCGTCCTCAATACAGCAGTTCATGTATTCGTAGGCATGGTCGATATCCCCTTTTTGCATCATGATAAGAGCGACCTCACGCAGAGAGGCGTGTTCCATGATTCCGTTCTCAAGGTCGGAGATAGCCGAAAGGGCATAATAGTATAAGGCGGCGTCCGTTTCTCCTTTGATGCGATAGCACGAACCAATGGTGTTAGCAAAGAAACGGATATAATCGCTATGGGGTGGTAATTGATTGAAAACAGGAAGAAGGATCGACAGGGCACTATCCGGTTTATCAACAAGCATTAGGGCTTTCTCTTGTGCTGCCCAAAGAGAGTTTTTTGGTTCCGTTTTGATAATCTTAGCCCGTATATGAGGGACATAAGCCCGAGCGGCTTCACGTTCGGACTCAATGGTTGAGAAGTCCCCTTGCCAAATATAAGTAAGGCAGTACTCTTTGTAATATAGATTGGCATTTTCCGGATATAAATGTTTTTCCATAGGTACTAAGATTTGCAGAGCGGCATTGTACATACCTGTTATGGCCAAACATTTGGCACGGAATATTTGTGACCGTTGTACGAGGGACGGGTTCTTTAATTGTTCTGCTATTTCTACACAACAATCGGCATAATATCGAGCCGAATCGGTATTAAAACCGCTATAAGCTTCGTATATCCGTTCTGCATAATGGAAATGAAGGGTATCTGAAGACAGGTTGAAAAGGAGTTTAAGGTTGTTGATAGATTCCTCTTTTTGGTCGATATACGTTTGGTGTTGCGCTAAGGTCTGATCCAGTTGTGTAATGACGGAGTCGATGGATTGCATCGTAATGACGGAGAGTAAGATAAGAAGTGATTTCATGATGTGTGATTAGTACTGTTGCGATAAATTTCGCATAAAATTATAAATCGTTAAATAAAGTTTGTTCTTTGACATTTTGATTGAAAGGAAAAGAGTCATTAGGCTTAGTTAGTAACTCTTTAAGGTCTGCCCGTTCTAAAGCGGAAACA
>JAZLHD010000110.1:0-2805 GCA_045616645.1 Paludibacteraceae bacterium | reverse complement strand
AGGCAAAATTCGCACAACTGAAACAAGCAAGTCTCTTTGAGAAAGAAGAAACAATGACCAACTTATCCGCTTTGGGCAACCCATTGGAGCGGTTGGAACAGTATATTGACTTTGAGATGTTCCGCCCCATGCTGGAGGATGCTTTATATAAAAAGGATCGCAAGAGTAACGCCGGTCGCAAACCAATGGATCCGGTTTTTGTCTGCAAGGCTTTGTTCCTTCAGCGTTTCTATGGATTGAGTGATGAGCAGTTAGAATATCAGATAACGGACAGAATGAGTTTCCGTCGCTTTTTGGGCATCATGAATGTGGATGACGTGATAGATGCTCGCACGCTATGGAAGTATCGTGATATGTTGAGCGAGAAAGGAACCTTCGATTTGATGTTTGACCAATTTCATGAATTGCTTGAACGTAAGGGGCTGATAGACGATCTGTCGCGGTGGCGTTGGCTGCGGTGATGTAGTTGGTTAGTATTGTTTTGTAGTTCATAATCATTTTTTTATTCTGCACTTCTGCATATCGCTAAAGCTCATTCGATCTGCTCGCGTTGCCCGACCGTGCTGCATTTATGTGTATGCTCTTTCTGTGGGCGCATATGCGTTCGCAGAAATGTGCACGCACATGAAAAAGCGTGCAAAGTTACGAAAAAAGCAAATTTTTCATAAGAAAAATGCAAATTTTCTGCAAAAGTGGCGGTTTTGAGGGGTAAAACAACATGTGTGGCATACGTGCAAGGTGTTTAAAAGTGTTAAGTGTAAAGTCGCAAGCGATTTCGTCGTCTAAGTAACACGAGGCGGACGGACAAATTGCCAAGCAAGAAAGAGCCAAATTGCCAAGTGGATTTGAGCCAAATTGCCAAACAAAAATGAAGAAAATTGCAAAATAATTTGTGTATGTCAGATTTTTTTTGTACCTTTGCGCCGTTAACGACGCAAACAAACAAAAACATGGATCGCAGAGCATATCTTATATCGGTTTTTGACGATACGTTGGAGCGTATCAATGGTGACTTTGAATTACATAAAGCGCAGCAGCAATCCATCGCCGCGCAGAAGCTGATTCTCGAAAAGGAATCGTTGGACATTCCGGCACCAAGGTTTGACGAGAAGGCACAAGTTATCGTGACGAAGAACCATTCCTTTGAAGCAGCAGCGCAATACATGGAGCAACATGTGTGCGTGCTGAATTTCGCTTCGGCAACTAATCCCGGCGGAGGTGTGACGCATGGTTCGTCCGCACAAGAGGAATGTCTGTGCCGTTGCTCCACTTTATACAACTGCCTAAACACGCGCGCCATGTGGGATGGGTTCTACACACCGCATCGTCATTCCGGCAATCCGTTGCATAACGATGACATCATCTTCACGCCCAACGTGCAAGTGCTCAAAGATGATGACTACCGGCCATTGGCGGATCCGTTTGCGGTGGATGTTATCACGTGTGCTGCGCCGAACCTGCGTGAGCAACCGGCTAACCCATACAACCCAAGCGACGGCGATTCAAAACGCATCAGCAAGGACGAGTTATACCAACTGCACAAGCAACGCGCTCGTCGTATTTTGACTGTGGCTGCGCAGAACGAAGCAGATGTGCTGATATTGGGTGCGTTTGGTTGCGGAGCCTTTCAGAACGACCCGCAAGTGGTAGCCCGTGCATACAACGATGTGCTACCGGAGTTCTGCCTTCATTTCCGAACGATTGAGTTTGCGGTCTATTGCCGTCCGCATGATGACAGCAACTACCGCGCATTTAAGGAGATTATAAGATAATGAAACTTGAGGAAGCGATAACGTATGCCATTATGTCGGATGGTCATGGAAAGACGACTGACCAGATAGCCGCCGCTATCAACCGCAATGGATGGCACTTGCGCAAGGACGTATCAATCGCTATAAGTGTCTGGCTATCCGCAGAAATATCGCGCACCTATTCCCTGACCGATTCACATGGAATGAGATGTTCGAGCAGGCGAAAGAGGAGTGGCAGCAATACGGTTATTCAGAGATGGTGCCGTTCTGGTGTCTGCCTCGTGAGGTGGTAGCGGCGCACAAGACGGATGGCGTATTGGAATGGATAGAACGTATCGTGCCGATGTACCCGATGAGCCTTGATCAAGGACGTTACCAGCACTTGATAGATATTCTCTCGATGTACCGTCTGACGATGGGTCAGCCACGTCAGGAGGAATTGTTAGAACTGCTGAAAGGCAAGATAACGCCGGAAGACATGCATAAATTACTAATCGACTTAAGTCCATATAATAAGAACAATGGCAGCTCAAATTAAACTCTTCCACCGCCTGTTTTGGCTTTTAGACACCATCTATTCCGCCAAACAGATTTCTCTCCCACAAATAGACAAGCGCTGGGAGCAGTCGCATTACAACGAGAAGCACGAACACGAGTATGGTGCTCGTAATCTGCACCGTCACCGTGAAGATATTGCCGTTCTGGGAATATGCCGGAGAGGCTTTTGACCATCGCTTCATCAAGTGCCTGAAGAAGAGTCACAATTTGCAAGAATATAAAAGCATTATATAACTTACGAAATAATTTGGCATAATCTTTGTACCATAGAAGAAAAAAAGAAAGGAGACACCATGAAAAAGTTATTTATTTCCAGCGTATTTTCTGTTGCATTGATGCTCTTATGCTCGGTATCGGTCTATGCTCAGACCTATTACGAGGATGGCTACAACTACCTCTACGACTATGATCACCGTGTGGTCGTTCGGGCGTGTGTGGAGGTGACAGAAGACTATCAGGACCTCTGGAATGGCGACTATGGTCGTGTTATTAATGA
>JAZLHD010000109.1:0-6184 GCA_045616645.1 Paludibacteraceae bacterium | reverse complement strand
CGTCCAATATTCATAATTTGCAGTTTTAGGCTGCAAAGTTACGAAAATCTTTTCAAATCAAAAAATCAAAGAACGCTTGTAAGTAATTAAATATAAATTAGTTAAATATACTTGTCAAAAATTTATCGCAACACTAGTAATGTGTGATTTTTGATTTTGGGTGCAAAGGTACTACTTTTTTTTGATATATGCAAATTTTATTAAGGAAAATCCACTCCCAAGAAACAAAGGATATGAAAAATATATTTACTGATTTTCAATGTGTTGACTATTTTTTATTGCTCCCAATATACTCCCCCCTATTGTGCGTGTGAAAAAAAGGCAGTAATTTTGCACCGCAATTGGGTAATAATAGTGTTACCATTATCAAAAAAACAAACAATTATTAATTAACATTAAACAAGTATGAAAAACGTTAAACTTTGTGTTCTTCCTCTGCTGTTTGTATTTGTTTCGGCTTACGCCGTCGCTCAACAGCAGATTGTGGGACGAGTGGTAGATGCCAACGATGAAGGTATTATCGGTGCTAACGTCGTTGTCAAGGAATCTTCAATTGGAACAATTACCGATTTGGATGGTCAATTTGTTCTCAACTGTGATCCTACCGCCGTTCTTGAAATTAGTTATGTCGGGTATCTGACAAAAGAAGTTTCTGCAGGGCAATCTCCGCTAAAGATTGTGTTAGAAGAGGACGCTCGCCAACTTGACGAAGTCGTTGTCGTTGGTTATGGTGCAATGCGCAAATCGGACTTAACCGGTTCTGTTGCATCAGTTGGAGAAAAAACCATGTTACAACCGGTATCTAATATCGGTCAGGCTCTGCAAGGACAAGTTGCAGGATTAAGCATATTGGACAATGGTGCTCCTGGCGACAATGTTAACATTAAAATTCGTGGCTTAGGAAGTATTAACAACTGCGACCCATTAGTTGTAATTGATGGTGTTCCCACAGATCTCGGTTTGAACTCCATTAATATGGCGGATGTTGATCACATTGACATCTTAAAAGATGCTTCTGCTACAGCAATCTATGGTTCGCGCGGTGCTAATGGTGTAATCATTATTACTACTAAGAAAGGTGCTGACGGCAAAGGCAAAGTAACTCTTAACGCAGGCGTAGGCATGCTCACGCCTATGCAAGTTCCTTCTATGTTAAACGCATCGCAATATGCCGCGCTTAATAATGACATGATGGCTAATGCAGGAATGAATCAAAACCCATTATGGGCAGATCCTTCTTCCATTACAACTTCAACTGATTGGCTGAAAGAGATACTGCGTATGGGGCTCCTACAGAATTATCAACTATCCTATTCTGGAGGTTCAGATAAGGGACACTATTATCTATCGGTAGGTTATCAAAAGAATGATGGTATTGTTAAAACCACCGACTACCAACGTTTCACTCTTCAAGAGAACAGTGATGTTGTAGCTACCAAATGGCTACATTTCACACATTCGTTGTTATTTTCTGCTGATACCAAGAAAAGTGGGGAATATAGCATTAGCGATGCCATGAACTCATTGCCCACCCAAGCAATTAAGAACGAAGATGGCACTTATGCCGGACCTGAAGGAAATGCAGAATGGTATGGTTCTACACGTAACGTTGTTGGAACGATGGATATTAATTCAAGGAAGACTTCCGGTTTTAATCTTCTCACCAACTTGGCAGCCGAGATTACTTTCTGTCCGCAATTTAAATTCAAAACAATGTTCGGCTTTGACGGTAAGTTCTGGTTTGACGATAACTTTACTCCGGCTTATCCTTGGAAACCAACTCCTGTTGAGGAATCTGCTCGCTATCAAAGCAGTCATCGTTCTCTCACTTATACTTGGGACAACTACTTTACATACGACCAAGTGTTTAAGGAGAAACATCATTTGAATATCATGGCAGGTATGTCTATGCAATGGAACAATTATCAATATATGACTGCACAAAAGAATGTGTTTGAGTTTGATAATGTTCACGAATTCGACAATGGTATAAAAATGAACTCTATTGGTGGTACCGCATCTGATTGGGCGCTGATGTCTTTCATGGGACGTATCAATTATAATTATGCTGACCGTTATTTGATTACTGCTACCGTTCGCGGTGATGGTTCTAGTCGTTTTGGTAAAAACAAACGTTGGGGAGTGTTTCCCTCGGGCGCTGTGGCTTGGCGTATGACTAAAGAGGAATGGTTCCCTGAGACGGAAGGATTTAATGATTTCAAGATTCGTGCCGGTTATGGTATGACCGGTTCACAAGCCTCCGTCGGTAATTATGATTACTTGGCTGCTTATAACACAAGCGTCTATCCGTTAGGCATATATGATAAGGAGCAAGCCGCACTGATTAGTGTTACCCTGGCTAATCCTAATCTGCATTGGGAAACGGTAGAACAAATTAACTTAGGATTCGATATGGCTTTGGCTTATAACCGTTTGTTTGTTAACTTCGATTGGTATTGGAAAAACACCAAAGATATGTTAGTGAAAGCCAGTATTCCAATTACCGCAGGTTTTGAGGATGTTAACGATATGTTTGCTAATGCAGGTAAAGTTTCTAACAGAGGTTTTGAATTAAGTCTGCGTAGTATCAATCTTAAGAACACCCCTGTTAAGTGGGAAACAACCGTTAGTTTAACATTCAATCAAAATAAGATTGTCGATTTGAATTCGGATAAACCCTTCTATACCAATCAAATCAACAACTCTTATGTTACAATCCTTGAGAAAGGGCTTCCTATCAACTGCTTCTATGGTTATGTGACCGATGGTATCTTCCAAAATCAAGAGGAAGTGGCCAATCATGCCTATCAGCCTGGCGCTGCGGCAGGCGATATCCGCTATCGTGACCTTAATAATGATGGTGTGATAAACGACGATGACCGTACGGTTATCGGTAATCCTAACCCGCAATGGATGTTCTCTATGGGCAACACATTAACTTGGAAAGGCTTAGAATTCAGTTTCTTATTCCAAGGTGTGGCCGGCAATGATATTTATAATGCTAATAATATCACCAACACGGGAATGTCTGCTGCATATAACCAAACGACAGCTGTTTTAGATCGTTGGACTCCGACGAATCCTTCCACCACAATGCCTCGCGCCGTCTATGGTGATCCCAATGGTAACTGCCGCGTCAGCAACCGTTTTGTGGAAGATGGTTCTTATCTGCGTTTGAAGAATATAACATTAGCCTACAACTTCCCTAACAAACTTATGCAAAAAGCACACTTACAAGGCATTCGTTTAGCCTTCTCTGCTGAGAATGTTGCAACGATTTCTAATTATTCGGGCTTTGATCCGGAAGTGGCTCTTAATGGTATTGACTTGAATCGCTATCCGTTGTCAAGAACCTATAATTTCTCTTTGAATTTTAACTTCTAATATGCTATACATTATGAAACGTATTTCATTTTTCTATTTAGCCATTTTAGCTATAGCATTCTCGGCTTGTAATTTTTTAGAGCGCGAGCCGTATGATACTATCAATCCGGATGTAGAGGTAACAGACCAAGTGGCTGTTTCGTTAGCCAATGCTTGCTATCGAACTCTACAATCTAGTAATATGTATAATATGCGACTTTGGTCGTTGGATATTGTTGCCGGAAACTCCCAAGTAGGAGCCGGTGGAGGAGATGATGGATTGGAGACCATTCAAGCAGCAAATTTCATTGCTCAAGCAGACAATGGCTTTGCCTTGTATATTTGGCGTTCACCGTGGGTTGGTATAGGTCAATGTAACATCCTTATCCAAAGTATGGAAAACGCAAAAGGAGTTTCTGAAGCTATTCACGACCAATGCTTAGGTGAAGCGCTTTTCCTCCGTGCTCATTACTATTACCTACTTGTCCGCTTATTTGGTGGTGTACCTATCCGTACAGCGCCTTATGAACCCGGTACTTCCACCGATATTGCTCGCAATACGGTTAATGAAGTTTACGACCTTATAATTAAGGATTGTAAACGTGCTATCGAATTATTACCCGCAAAGAGCGAATACGATGCAGATAATGTTGGTCGCGCAAGCAAAGATGCGGCACTGACTATGTTAGCAGACGTGTATTTGACATTGGCTTCCAAGGGTATCGAAGATTTCAAGCCGGAAAAAGGTTATTACGAAACGGTCGTTGACCTTTGTGATCAAGTAACAAACCTTGGTTATGACTTGAATTCTTGCACTTATGTAAGCAATTTTGATGCTACTATCAATAATGGTTCGGAATCTATCTTTGAAGTACAATATTCGGGTAATACCGATTATGACTTTTGGGACAACAATCCCCAATCCAGTTGGTTGAGCACCTTTATGGGACCTCGTAACTCTGACTTTGTTGCCGGTAGTTATGGCTGGAATCTGCCTACTCAAGAGTTTGTGGATCAGTACGAAGAAGGTGATTTGCGTAAAGATTTAACAATCTTATATGAAGGTTGCCCGGATTTTGAGGGAATGCCCTATAAAGCTTCCTTCTCGAATACAGGATACAGTGTACGCAAGTTTCTTGTACCAAAGAGCATTTCTCCAGAGACGAACACATCGGCTGCTAATTTTGTAGTCTATCGTTATGCTGATGTCCTATTAAAGAAAGCAGAAGCTCTAAACGAATTAGGTCGTGGTGGAGAGGCTTGCACTCCTCTTAACATCGTTCGTCGTCGTGCTGGTTTGTCCGATGTACAGACATTAGGACAAGCAGAAATGCGTGAGAAGATTATGCATGAGCGTCGTATCGAATTAGCCTTCGAAGGTCATCGTTGGTTTGATATGATTCGCATTGATAACGGAGAATATGCTCTACAGTTCTTGCGCTCAATCGGAAAGACGAATATAACTAAGGAGCGTCTTCTTTTCCCTATTCCGCAAACCGAAATGGATGCGAACCCATTAATGGTACAAAATCCTGGATATTAATATTTAAAAATAAGATTAGTTATGAAACGAATCTATATAGCCTTGGCAGCATTGATGCTCATAATGGTCGGCTGCCGCGAAAATTTTACCGAGTTGGATAAGGGTACAAAAGGTCCCTTGGCTCTTACTCTCAAGACAGATGCAAGTTTGGTCTTGGATGAACATAATCATGCAAAAGACGGACTGAGTTTAGAATGGACTACCGGTACAAACAATAAAACAGGTAATGCCATCTTATACACTCTCCAAATGGCAAAAGCAGAAGATGCGTATGAAAATGGTATCACATTACTTGAAGATGCCAAACATATTTATACCTACGCTATTTCTGTAGAGGATTTTAATACAATCGTACGCGATAGCTTTAAGGTTAATGTTGGTGAAGCCACTAATTTTAAATTCCGCGTTAATGCTCATGGCATAGGATTTGATAGCCAACTCGCAGAAGTCGAACAAACGGTAACAGCTTATCAACCTGTCACCTCTGTTTTATATCTCATTGGCGATGCTACTCCCGGCGGATGGTCTTTAGAAGCCCTTACCCCAATGGAGCGTTCTGACAATGGTATATTCACTTGGTCAGGTCACTTAGGTGTAGGTAACTTTAAGATGGTTCCCGAAAAGAACTTCTTACCGTCCTATAACAAAGGTGCAACAGAAACAACCATCGTTTATCGCGGATCCGATGGCGATCCCGACGAACAATGGACAATTGCTAATGCTGGCGATTATACAGTTAAAGTGAACTTGTTGGACTTAGTCATCGAGATTAAGGAAGGAGCCGTCCTTCGTCCTCGTTGGAACCAACTTTTCCTCATTGGTAACGAAACTGACTGGAACTTCTGGGCTATGGTTCCTGATCCATTAGACCCATTCCTGTTCCGTTTAGGATGGAACTTCGTCAAAGGTGGTGAGTTTAAGTTCGGTACCGAGAGTGGAAACTGGGCAAATAACCTCAAGGCGACTTCGGATAATGCTCCTTATACTCAACAATCGATGATGTATGTTCCCGGTTTTGACCCAGATATGAAATGGAACTTATTGGATACCGAATTAGGTGCTTATAAGATTTGTGTTGATATCCGTGATGGTAATGAGCGAATGATTATGACTCCGTTTACTCCTTACGAGCAGTTGTGGATGATTGGTGATGCTACCGCTGCCGGTTGGACATTAGATAATGCCGTAGAGATGACCAAAGGCGAAGGTTATACCTTCACATGGACCGGACATTTGGATGCCGGAGAACTCAAGTTTACTTGCGATCGTAAGGGAGAC
>JAZLHD010000108.1:0-8520 GCA_045616645.1 Paludibacteraceae bacterium | reverse complement strand
TGGAAAGACGGCAAACAAGTGGAGCTGGACGAGGAGAACATCATCAACGATGTCAATCCTGCCTGGATGCGCAAGCCGGCAGACCTCAAAGACGAAGACTATTCCACCTTCTACCACGAGCTCTACCCCACGCAGTTCGATGAGCCGCTGTTCCACATCCACCTCAATGTCGATTATCCGTTCCATTTGACGGGTATCCTCTATTTCCCGAAGATTAAGAATAACATGGATATCCATCGCAATAAGATTCAACTCTATTGCAACCAAGTCTTCGTCACGGACGAGGTGGAGAACATCGTTCCCGAGTATCTAACGTTGTTGCATGGTGTGATTGACTCGCCGGATATCCCGCTGAACGTCAGCCGTAGTTACTTGCAGAGTGACAATAATGTCAAGAAGATTTCCGGTCACATCACCAAGAAAGTGGCAGACAAACTGGCAGAACTCTACAAGAACGACCGCGCCGACTTCGAGAAGAAATGGGACGACATCAAGCTGTTTATCCAGTTTGGAATGCTCTCTGACGAGAAGTTCTACGAGCGTGCTATCGGTTTTGCGCTCCTCAAGAACCTCGATGGCAAGTACGCCACTTTGGACGAATACAAAGCTCAAATCAAAGAAGCACAGACCGATAAGGATGGTAACCTCGTGGTGCTTTACACCAACGATCCCGAAGCGCATTATACTTTCATTGAGCGTGCCAAAGCTAAAGGTTACGATGTGCTGCTCATGGACGGTGAGTTAGACGTTCATGCCATGAGCCAGTTTGAGCAGAAGGCTATAGTGGAAAGTGAAAGTGAAAGTGAAAAGAAGGGCGCTCTGCGGTTTGTTAGAATTGACAGTGATAGTATTGAGAACATCATCCGCAAGGAGGATGCGAAGAAAGATGACTACTCCGACGAGCAGAAGGAAGGCTTGCGCAAGGCGTTTGAGATGTTCTTGCCGAAGGAAGATAAACTGACGTATTACGTCACGCCCGAAGCAGCAGCGGAAGATGCACTGCCGGTCTTCTTGACGCAGAATGAGTTTATGCGCCGAATGAAGGAGATGTCCGCTCACCAACAAGGAATGAACTTCTACGGCTCTATGCCCGACCAATATAACGTGGTCATTAACACGAGCCATCCGTTAATCAAAGAACTCTTTGGTAAGATGACTTCTGAGACGATGCAAGTGGAAAGTGAAAGTGAAAGTGGAAAGAAAGGCGAAGAGGCTCCCAAAGAGATGGTAGAGAAGACTGTTTACACGTTGAGTGGTGAGGACGAGAAACTGAAGCAACTCATTGATATTGCGTTCCTTGCGAGTGGTCAACTCAAAGGTGAAGGCCTCGCCAAGTTCGTCAACCGAAGTATAGAGTTGTTAGGTTAGAGGACAGCACTACTCGCAAGAGTGGTGCTGTTTTTCTACAATAGGACTTATTGCAGACTTCTAAAGAAGTTGCCAGCAGCCGTGGCAGCAAGGGTCTCAATGAACGTAGCACACAATGGGTCAGCGAGCTGAATAGCCTCTTTCTTATTATTCTCGATATAAGCCTTGAGGGTGACAAACTGAGGATTGAGATACTTAGCCGTTTGGTTGCGGTGAAGCGGAAGATCCTCTATCAATAAACGCTCAACACTCGTGGGCACATTAAGGTCCTCGTAAGCGTGTCTAACACCATCTACGATGACATAACGAATCTCCGTCTTGATATAGTGATCCTTGAGGTACTCCTCAAGCGTCACACCACGCCACGGATCGGGATTACCCAGGCGCGAACGAGCCTCCGTAGTCTCGGTTATATCTCCGTAAGCGAAGATGTTATAGGTGTTGAAATTATGATTATCGTCAGCATAAAGTCCTGTCGAATAAACGGCAGAAATCTCAGAGATAGTGCCCTTTAACGGCGTGATATTGAAGAACGCGTAAGCGGTTTCCAAACTAAAATCATACTCACCCGTAACAACGATAGAGGCAGGCTCGATGGTGGCATAACAATTGATTTGTTCGTCCACTATTTGCTTCCAATAAGCGGCTACGGAATCAGCACCTTCGTAGTAATAATAACCATAGAGTTGACGCCAATCGTTGGTCCACTCCTCTATGAACGGAGCCCAATAGATGGTATCGTTCGGCAAGGTGGTATAGTGATAGAGACGGCGGAAAGTCAGGTCTTTGAAAGCCTTGCGTTGATCTTTCTCCATAGGCGCAGCTGCCATGATCTTAAACACTTTTTGGTAGAAGCGTAGATACTCAGGGTCCTCCTTGGCGAGTTTCTTGAGTTGCGAATCGGAATAGGAATCAAAGATGGTGACGCCATCATCTTCGTATGAGGGTAGCTGCACTTCCTCCACCGCTTGCGCCTGAGAAGAGGATTGAGAAGAAGAGGAAGAAGTCGACGAGGAACAACTGACCATCACTATGGCCAACGAAGCAAAAGCTACAAATAAAAGATGTTTCATAGATGTGTTATTTAGTAAAAAGTATTCGTCCTTGCGTTTTGGCGTAGGTCTTAGGAACTGTGCCTTCCAAAGTATTGATGATGTAGTTTTGCAGGCACTCTGTGTCCGTCAACATCTTATCGTTCAAGATACGAGCAGCTTTCAGTCCACGCGACTCACCTTCATAAACCACATAGTCGGTACTACCGATGGTATAGGTAGAATCCACATTCACGCTTTGCCATTCGCCATCCTTCATCACTTCTACATCAGAAACGCGACGCGAGCCAACGACCGTCAGTTCGTTATTGGGACTCCACTCTAACTGGTTTTGAATGGTGGTATCTACTTTACAACGAACGCCACTAATCTGAGCAAAAGCACCCAACTCGTTTGGACATTGGTTATACACTTCTTCCAACGCATCCACCAGTTGTTTACCAGAGACTTCAACCGCGCACATAAAGTTATTAAACGGAGATACGCTGAGGATGTTTCCGTAGGTGATATCACCGGTCATGATGTTGGTACGAACACCACCACCATTCACCCAACCGATATCGGTGTGCATCTGGTCGCGATAAGCGTCAGCCACCAAGTCACCGATGTTCGTCTCTTGCTTACGCACGGCACGCTCGCCGTTAGCCAAGGTCGTCAATTCAACAGGAGTATAACCTACTACACGACCTAACAGAGGTTGTGTCAGTGCCACTACGTTCAAATAAACTTCGTGCACCTTAGCACTTTGCGCCAGGTTTTGTGAGGAATACAGTTGAACACGGGGAGCCACACCGCGCATCAAAGTAACGCAACCTACATAAGCCAGTCCCGAACCGGTTTGTGCCACAGCGACACGTTTCTCCGGATCTTTGCCTTGCACTTCGGCATTGATAACAGAGTGGCTATGACCGTCGATGAGCAAATCTACGCCTTCCAGTTGCTCCAGCAGTTCCCACGAAGCCATGTGTTCTCCTAACGGGTCGATACCCATGTGAGCCAACAAGATTACCCAGTCGGGTTTGCCAAAGCGGACTTCATCAACGGCTTTCTGTACCGTCTCAACCAGATTTTCTTTGGAGAAAGAGATTTGTCGGTTGCCTTGTTTATCAAAGACAGAATAAGCCTCTAACTGTTCGGTAGCGGTCGTAACCACACCGATGAAAGCCACACGATAGCCACCTACATTCGTGATGGTGTAAGCAGGGAAACAAGCATTGCCCTCCGCGTCCAACACGTTCGAGCAGATGAGTGCGGTGTGCTTGAGCGAGTCGCGCATCGACTGAAGATACGGCAATCCGTAGTCAAAGTCGTGGTTACCGACGGTGACGATATCGTAACCAACGGTATTCATCATATCGACGCAGAACTGTCCTTTAGACATAGCTGCGTAAGCCGAACCTTGCAGGAAGTCACCCGCAGAAACGGTGAGAACAGGGTAACCGGCTTCTACCAAAGCGTCACGGAAACCGGCGATATACTCGTAGCGGTCCACGGAACCATGAACATCGTTTTCAAAGACGATCTTCAAGGGCTTATCGTTGTTAACATTCTTTTTTGGAGCGGGGGCTGCTACTCCCCACGTTAATGGCGCAAGTAAAGCGCAAAGCAGAAAAACACGTGATTTCATTGCAATTTGTTTGTTTTTGTTAATTGATTTTTATTTTCGAACTATTACGTAAATGATAATCGGTGCCCCAATGAGGGACGAAAGCGTCGAGATAGGAAGCGGATACGTGCTTAGCGACGAAACAATGTCGCAGACGAGCAACAAGTTCGCTCCTATCAAAGCACAAGCCGGTAAGGTCAGTCGGTGATCGGTAGTACCAAACAGTCCACGAGCAATATGCGGAACTGCCACCCCCACAAAAGCAATCGGTCCACAGAAAGCCGTGATACCCCCCACAAGCAGACCCGACACCAACACAATCGCCCAACGGATATATTTGACTTGTATGCCCAGTCCTTGCGCATAATCCTCACCAAGCAATAAACCATTCAAGGGTTTAATCAAACATAACGCACCCACCAAACCGCATAAGATGATGGGGAGTAAATAGGTCATCTCGTTCCACCCTACCCCTTGCAACGAACCGAGCGTCCAGACGATAAACAGTTTGAGGCTATCGGGATCGGCATAGTTCTGTATCACACCCACCAACGCACCGGCTATGGCTCCAACCATCATTCCGACAATGAGTAAAGTTACGTTAGAACGGATACGACGAGCAATGAGAAGCATGAGTAATAGCACGAGGGCGCTACCTATTATCGCAGCTATTGCCGTTGACAAAGGAGCAAGGACAAAGGACAAAGGACTAATAACTATTCCGCTGAGCATTGTAAGCAGGGCGACACCGAGGGAGGCACCCGAAGAGACACCAAGGATATAAGGTCCGGCGAGCGGATTACGGAAAAGGGTCTGCATCATCAGTCCGCTGACGGATAGTGCCACTCCGGCAAGGATAGCCGTGAGGGCTTTGGGAAGGCGGATATTGAGAAAGATCTGCTGATAGAGTGTTCCCTCTTGGAAACATTGCGAGAGAGGAAGCCACGTACTGCCGCAACAAAGGTCGAGCACTGCAAGCCCGACCAATGTTACGATGAGTAGAGATAATATGAGGTTACTATTGCGCACTAAATTTTTCTAAAAGCTCTCGTTTTCATTTGGGAAAGAACCATCCTTCACCGCAGCGATATACTCACCCACTGCCGTCTTCACCGCCTCGCCTAACTCGGCAAAGCGACGTAAGAACTTAGGCTTAAAGCCCATGTTCAGTCCTAACATATCGTGTAATACCAGCACTTGACCATTCGTACCATTGCCGGCGCCAATGCCAATCGTGGCACAATGGTAAGGCGCAACCGCCTCCGTCACTCGCTTAGCCAATGCCGCAGGGATCTTCTCCATCACAATAGAGAAACAACCGGCTTTGGCCAACTCAACGGCATCTGCCACTAACTGCTCCGCCTCTGTCTCCTCTTTGGCGCGAAGACCATAGCCTCCAAACTGATGGATAGACTGAGGCGTGAGACCTATATGTCCCATCACGGGCACACCCGCCTCAATCATGTGCTTGACCGCAGGAAGAACCGTAGCTCCGCCTTCGAGTTTGACGGCATCGCAACCCGACTCCTTCAAGATTCGGATAGCCGAAGCAACGGCTTGCTCCTCACTCACTTGATACGAGCCAAACGGCATATCGCAAACCACAAGGGCGTGTTTGGCGGCACGCACCACTCCTTTGGTGAGGAAAATCATCTCATCAAGCGTGATGGGAAGGGTCGTAGCATTGCCACAAACAACATTAGAAGCGCTATCGCCCACTAAAAACATATCAATACCCGCCTCATCGACAAGGGAGGCAAGCGTAAAATCGTACGAGGTAAGCATGGTGATCTTGTCACCGGAGGCTGCCATCTGACGAATAGTAGCAGTCGTTACACGACTATTTTGAACATGAACTGACATATTTTTCCCAATTTGGGTACAAAAGTACAACTTTTTCTTGATATATGCAAATTTATTTGCACAATTCAAAAATTTTCCGTACCTTTGCAGGCGATTTTGACTAAAATAACACAATATATGAAAAATTTTATTGAGGAATTACGTTGGCGCGGGATGTTACAGGACATCATCCCCGGTACAGAAGAACAACTAAACAAAGAAATGACAGCCGGTTACTTGGGCATTGACCCTACGGCAGACAGTCTGCACATCGGACATTTATGCGGCATCATGATGCTGCGCCACTTACAGCGTTGCGGACATAAACCCATTGCCCTCCTTGGCGGTGCCACCGGCATGATTGGCGACCCCTCGGGTAAGAGCGCCGAGCGTAACCTTCTGAACGAGGAGACATTAAACCACAATGTGGCTTGTATCCGCAAGCAGTTAGAGCATTTCCTTGACTTTAACGGCACAGAACCGAATGCGGCAGAACTGGTGAACAACTACGAGTGGATGAAGGACTTCACATTCATTGATTTTGCGCGAAACATCGGCAAACTCATCACCGTCAACTATATGATGGCAAAAGACTCCGTTAAGAAACGTTTTAACGGCGAGTTCAACTGCGGAATGTCTTTCACAGAATTTACCTACCAACTGCTGCAAGGATACGACTTCTACTACCTTAATACCCATAAGAACTGTAAGTTACAGATGGGCGGAAGCGACCAATGGGGAAACATCACCACCGGTATGGAGCTTATCAAGAAGATCACCGGCAACGAAGCATTTGCAGTGACTTGTCCGCTTATCACCAAAGCCGATGGCGGTAAGTTCGGTAAGACGGAAAGCGGAAACATCTGGCTCGACCGCCGTTACACTTCGCCCTATAAGTTCTTCCAGTTCTGGATGAACGTAGGCGACGACGATGCCAAACGTTATATCAAGATCTTCACTTCTCTTGAGAAAGAGGAGATTGATGCCCTCATCGCGGAGCACGACCAAGCACCCCACTTGCGCGTACTACAAAAACGTCTTGCCAAAGAGGTGACCTGCATGGTTCATAGCGAGGCAGACTACAACGCCGCTTTGGAAGCAAGTAATATCTTCTTCGGTAATGGAACCATCGAAGCGTTGAAAGGACTGAGCGAGGAGATGTTCCTGCAAGTGATGGAAGGTGTTGAGCAGTACGAGATTAGCAAGGCGGAACTCGAAGCCGGTATTGCTCCGCTCGACTTATTGGCAGAGAAAACGAGTATCTTCCCTTCCAAAGGAGAGGCTCGCAAGATGATCCAAGCCAACGGTTTCAGTATGAACAAAGAGAAACTCACCGACCCCCAAACACCTATCACGTGCGCGTCCTTATTGAATAATAAATACCTTCTCTTCCAAAAAGGTAAGAAGAACTATTACCTCGTAATTGCGAAATAGCCTGTAATTGCCCGGCAGACGTACTTTCCCATCGCTCACGAGATGTAAAATGGTGAGAAAATAACCAATATGTAGCTATGGCTAACAAAAAAGAAATAGTACCAATTGTTACAAATAGTGACACATTAGCACGCAAAACGAATGCTCAAAACGATGTGGAGAATAGTATCTTCACTATTCGCGGTGTGCAAGTAATGCTAGATAGTGATCTCGCTCGTTTTTACGGAATCGAAACAAAATCTCTTAACCAAGCGGTCAAACGTAATATAGAGAGATTCCCTGAAGATTTTATGTTTCAATTAACAAAGGAAGAACACGATTCTTTAAGGTCACAAATTGTTACCTTAAATAATGATTCTGCTTTAAGGTCACAAATTGCAACCTTTAAAGTGGGGCGTGGCGAATACCGGAAGTACCTACCATACGTATTTACAGAGCAAGGCGTTGCCCAATTGAGTGGTATCCTTCATAGTCCCATTGCAATACAGATGAGTGTTAAGATTGCACGTGCTTTTGTGGCAATGCGTCGATTTATTACGACTAACGCTCGAGTATTCCAGCGACTTGATCGCATAGAACTTACGCAACTGCATGAATCAGAAGAACGCAAACAATTAGAGGCACGTTTCGATAACCTGCTATCTCGTTTAGACAACGGCAGTGTTAAACCAATTGAAGGAGTTTTCTACAATGGTCAAATCTTTGAAGCATACGTTTTTGTATCGGACTTAATTAAGTTGGCAAAGAAGACCATTATCTTGATCGATAACTATATTGATGAAAGTGTATTTACCCTATTGGATAAGCGTGAAAAAGGGGTAGATGCCACTATTTACACGCAAACCATCAACGAGCAGAACAAATTGGATATAAAAAAGCACAATGCCCAATATCAGCCAATTGAGATTAAGCAAACGAAGAACATCCACGACCGGTTCTTGATTATTGACGATACTGTTTATCATATTGGTGCTTCGATTAAGGATTTGGGTAAAAAACTCTTTGCCTTCTCGAAGATGGATATGGCAGCGAAGGGGATTATTGAACATTTATAACCATCGTCCGGCAGACGGAAATTGCCCATCGCTCACGAGATATAAAAACAGTGAAAAAACATTTTTATAGAGTTATGGAGTTATGGCACGAGAAGAAATTATAAAACAGTTTGAGGCACAAAAGATTCGCACCTATTGGGATGACGAACAAGAAAAGTGGTAC
>JAZLHD010000107.1:0-3539 GCA_045616645.1 Paludibacteraceae bacterium | reverse complement strand
AGATGATGATGGAGGCCCAGATGATGACGGTGACTATCTTATCGAGGTAGTCTTTGATATGAAGCCATATATGTCTGCCCGTGGTGGACCATTGCGGAGCGGCCAGAGGAGGCAGGGTCTGTATAGGGTCTTGGGGTGCTTGTTTGAACCAGCGGGTGCGTTTCATCACGAGAGCAAAGAGGATGCTCATCCCTACTCCGATGAGGTAGAGGGAGATCATCACAAGGGCTTTATAGTGAGGAAAGAACGCAGATACGAAAAGCAGATACACCGGCAGTCGGGCGGAGCAGCTCATGAAGGGAATCATGAGCATGGTAAGGGTGCGGTCTTTGGGGTTTTCTATACTGCGTGCATCAATGATAGCGGGCACGTTACAGCCAAAGCCGACGATCATCGGAACGAAGGAGGATCCGTGCAATCCCACTTTATGCATCAGTTTATCCATAAGGAAGCCGATGCGCGCCATATAGCCGGAGTCCTCGAGGATAGAGAGTAGCACGAAGATGATACAGATGTTTGGTAGGAAAGAGAGGACAGCTCCTACGCCTTGGATGAGTCCGTCGATGAATAGGGCGGAGAGCCAACCTTCAGGTAGAATGGTGTGCAGGTAGGAGCAGAGGGCAAAGACGCCGCTATTGATCCACGCTTGGGGGTAAGAGCCGAGGCGGAAAGTAACGTCAAAGACAAAATAGAGTACGACCACCATGATGACATACCCCCACACCTTATGCGTCAATATTTTGTCAACATCAATCTTCAATCTTCAATCTTCAATCTTAAGTGACCCTGCTGGGGCTCAAACCCAGAACCTTCAGAACCGGAATCTGACACTCTATTCAATTGAGCTACAGGGCCTATTTTCTACAATGTTTGCACTCACCATACACGAAGATGGTAAAATGCTCGGGGTTGAAGTTAGAGTATTTACGCAAACGTACGGCATTGGTGATAGCCAAATCCTTAAAGTCGGATACGCGTCCGCATTTCTTGCAAATCAGCCTTAAGCGGTTGGTATGCGTAGTGATGACCTCATATTGCGACTTGCTTCTCGCCTTCCTTTCCAGCATGTGGATGATACCGATCTTCTCAAAGAGTTGGAGGGCGTTATAGATGGTAGCTTGGCTGATATGCTTGGCTTCGGCTGCTTTGATTACCTGACAGGGCATAAACGGTTGCGGCAGGGTGCACACTATCTCGAGGATCGTTTCCCGCTCCATGGTGTGCCTCAGTTTCTGCTCCCATATATAGGCGTTAAGCAGTTTGAGCGAAGCTTTATATAAGTCGTGTTCTGCCATCAGATGGACATAGCGTACGCTCTACGGCGTTTATGTTGTTTATATTCAAAGTATTTAAAGTTATCGTGTACCAAGAAATTATCCTCCATCATTGAGGAGGTCTCCACTTTCTGGATGCCGTATTTCTTATAGTTCGGCAACTGCCGCATAAAAATGAGCGAGTTCACTCCCTTGCCTTGATAGTCGGGACGAACGGCAATAAGCAGCAAGTCGAAAGTCTCTATTTTCTTGGCGCGTAACGCTCTCAGTATCCGCAACCAACCGAAGGGGAAGAGTCTTCCGTTACTCTTGCGTATGGCTTTCGATATATCCGGCATACCCACACCCACTCCCACTATCTCGTCTTTCTCATTCACCACGATGGACACAAAATCAAAGTTGATGAGAGGGAAATACATGTCACGATAGTAGCGTTTCTGCTCAACCGTCATAGGTTGGAAATTATAGAGTTTTTGGTACGCACTATCCAGCACATCCATAAACGACAAACCGTATCTCTTTGCCAACTCTTTGGCGCTCTTCACCTTGACAATGTGTACCTTAGAGCGTTCTTCTACCAGTTTACTCATTCGTACCAATCGCTCAGGCAACACATCGGGAGGCGTGACTTGGAACTCAATCCAGTCGTTCTCTTTTGTCAAACCATAGTTCTCCAAATGGCGCTCATAGTACGGATAGTTATAGAGCGAGATAGCCGGAGCCAGATAGTCAAAACCATCAATGAGCAGTCCCTCATAATCCCAATCGGTAAAACCGACCGGACCATTGAGGATATTCATTCCTTTGGCTTTGCCCCAAGCGGCAACAGCATCTAATAACGCCTTACTTACGCGTTCATCGTCAATGAAGTCAATCCATCCAAAGCGCACTTTCTTCTCACCCCATTTCTCGTTAGCGATAGGGTTGATGATACCGCAAATACGCCCTACGGGTTTATTGTCCTCGTATGCCATATAGAGTACGTGTTCGCAAATCTGAATAGAAGGGTTCTTCTCGCTGAACGTACTAAACTCGTCCTCTTCAAGGTGTGGGCAGAAATACTCACAATCTTTGTATAAGTTGTTTCCAAAGCGGACAAACTGCTTTAATCCCTTATGGGTTTTAATTTCTTTAATTTCGATAGCCATAGGTTCTTTATTTTTCTTTTGCGGCTGCAAAAGTAGTGAAAATTTTTCATATACGCAAGAAAAATGTGCAGATTTTTGAAAATTTACACATTTTTAGGTTAGAGGACGGAGCAAAGCTCCTACAGGACGGCGCAAGCGCCTACTGGTTAGAGGCGAAGGGCGGAAAGGCAGAGAGGCGGAAAGGCGGAGGGGTGAAATTTACGATTATTAAGATTGGGGGATTGGAGAAAGGTTGCGGAGTCCTTGCTTAAGGGTTGCTTATCCCTTGCTGATTACCCTTATTTTGATTCGATGAAGAAAGGGGGTAATTTATCTATCCCTCTATGGTTTGGGGTGAGATTATTTCCAATCCTCCAAACATTGACGGAGGCGTTGGTGGTCATAGCCAAAGCCGGATTCGAGGTATTCGGTGTTTTGAATATGGACAATATCCCCTTTTTCGTTTAATATCACCCATACTGGGAAACCAAAGCGAGCGGCATTATTTACACCAATCTCCGCCCATTTGGCAAAGCACTTGTCGATGGGTATTAGCTGCCACAACCACAGCCGAGTCTATTCGTGCAATCTCGGGATTAGCCTGCTGTTTAGCACATCCAACCCAAGTCATACTCGCTGCGAATAGCAGCATAATGGTGAATAGTTTTTTCATATAGGTAATTATAATTCTTTAATTCCGCTTCTTCCTGTGAGGATAAGAATTTTCTTTCCGTCTCGGTAAACATGGAGTTGACGGCGAATCGCTTTGAACTCCACGCGGTAGTCCTTGCCTAAGCGTTGTACCAACTTATAATACTCTCCTCCCTTGGCAAGTTTTGCTTTGAGTTGTGAGCATAACGGCATGGTTTCAAAATCCAAATAGAAATGAACCGGCGGTGGTCCATAAAGGCATGGTCTATCTATATATGAGCGTGACATAATTTATTCCTTTCTTAAACAGTAGGGTAATTTCTCTTTTCCGCGATGGTTTGCCACACAGGCGCCCCGCAGGGCAATCATTGCTGTAGCCATAATGACAAATAACGATCGTAAATATAATAACCCTGTTCGGACTTGACGACAATATTATTTTTCACTAGTGCGTTCAGTGCCAATTTGGTACTACTAAGTGCTCCCA
>JAZLHD010000106.1:0-1733 GCA_045616645.1 Paludibacteraceae bacterium | reverse complement strand
TGTCCAAGTCCAATCGCAGTTATTTATCAATTCGTCTTGCTCGGCTTTTGTTGGCATGCGCCAATCGCTTCCCCAATTGGCAGTAGCAGCATCATACTCGGGTTTTAGAATTTTAGTAGTTGCATCATAGGGAGGAGTGCTCCATTCTGTGAAGTCTGATTGACCACAATAGGACTGCCATGTATAGCCACTTTCTTTGCCTGTTTTCCAAGTAATGGGATTGGTAGTTGTGTCGGCATAATAGGGTTCTGTCTCACCCCAAGCGAAGTAATCGCCATAACCTTCGGGTGTGGTGGCTCCTACGTTCATGTTTGCCCATTTAAGACCACTGGGCAAACCAAGGTCAACACTCTCAACATTGGCAGGAGCCGTTGCCCACAGTCCCACACTCAGCGTCAGGGCTGCAAATAAAATAGTTAGTTTACGCATATTGTTTATGTTTAAATTTTAGTTTTGTTCAAAATCTGCTGCAAAATTATTACTTTTTTTTCACATATGCAAATTTTGCTTGCATTTTTTCAAAAATCACATCAAAATCCTCAACTCACCCCCGAGAAATTCATCATAGCGGCTACACTTTGTGGGTGAAAAGACACGCAAATCGAGTCCAAGTTTACTTGAGCAACTCGATGCAGCTGTCTTTGGCTTTGTTGCGTAGCAATGAAGAAAAGACACGCTTTTGGGCACAAAAAAGCCCCGCTCACATCGTGAACGGGACTTTGATTGCTTTTTTATGTGATGTGATTGGTAAAGAATTATTCACCGCAATATACGGGACGAACGGAGAAACCATAGTAGCGTTCACATTTGATTACTCCTCCTTCATAGTCAATGAAGTAGATATAATTCGCAAATAATTGATCGTCCACATAGAGCGAAGATGACCAATAGTAACCGCGCGCACCGCCAAAGTTGACCACATTGTTGTCACGATTGCCTGCGGCGGGCAAAAAGATAGAATTTTGAGGGCCTCTTATAACGTAACCTGCAACTTTGGTTTGATTGTAGTTATCTATCCATTCACATTTACATTTATTAAACAATTCGTCTTGTTCTTCTTTCGTGGGCATACGCCAATTGCTACCCCAATTCTGACGAGCGGCATCATGGTCGGCAGGCAAGACGGTAGGATTGTCGTTATAGGAGTAACTGCCTTCTGAATAGCTGTTGTCCAACTGAGGACTCGTTTCACCCCAAGCAAAATAATCGCCATATTCCTCAGGCTTGGTAGCACCTACATTGCAGGTAGCCCATTTAACACCGCTTGGTAAACCAAGGTCAACATAAGTGGGAACAAAGATGGCGACCTCTTTTGCAGGCATATTCAGGCAATTGCCAGCGGTAAAGGTCTTGGCAGCAGAGGTAGTAAAGGAGCAAATCTTGGCAGGCGTAGTGGCAGCGTCCCATACCTCAACCTTGAACATATATTCACCCGCAGGAACGACCATATAGAAAGGAGTGGCAGATGTAGAAGCAGTACCAATCGTCTTACCACCAGTGCTCAGCGTATAAGATACGGCAGGAGAAGCGGTCTTATTGGCGAACACAATCTTACCTACGGTCTTGTCCGTACCGTAGAGGTTGAGTTGCACCATTGCATTTTGGGCTTTGAGGGTTGCAGGATTATCCAACGTGCAACCTATTGCTGTAAAGAGCATTTTGTCCGCAGGGATAGGATTGTCAGCCGTATAAGCCTGTGTGCTCAAATCGGGTGTCTCCGTCGGGAACTGAAT
>JAZLHD010000105.1:0-37183 GCA_045616645.1 Paludibacteraceae bacterium | reverse complement strand
GATGTTTTCTATGTCTTTATACACAACAAAGATACAAAAAATCAGCCACTTGTGCAAGTTTTTAGGCTAAAAAATTACATCAAAGAACACTTTTTTTGAAGGCTTTTAGTCAGAACCGACGAACCTCCAGATCGTTCGGAGCGAAGCGGAGATAAGAACTGATTGATATTATAGTCCGATAGTACTTAACTACCACAAAATAAACTTATTAAACAAAAATTAACGAACTATTGAATATAAATACATATCATTAATCACATTTATGAACAATATACCCACAACAAAGATGTTAGATGAAGAAACCCAATGGGAGCTTCGCAAAAAAGAATTGGATGCTACAATAGTAGAGCCTCTCAAAGTTATTAATCGAAACCGCAAAGAACTATGTCCTTCATATCCTTATAACATCATCCATTTTGAAGATATAGATTTTTTGGAAGCGAAGTTGTTGCCATGTCATCATTTAGATGAGCCTGATAAAAATTATGTTCTATCTCACTTTAGGGAAGATGAAGAATATAGTTTTTATAATTTTGTAAGATACATCCTTAATCTCCCAGCGCCTCAGGCGGATTATCAACCTTCCATAAAGATAAACACGCCAATTAAAACTTTAATTACATGGTACGAAAATCGAACACGTAAAAAAGTTCAATTTGCAAGAAACGAGATTATGGAACGGTATAAGTACCTTGATACCCAAGATCAATTAATCATTCGTCTTGATTTCTTAAACAGCCTATGTAAACGGGATCAAGAATATGCCTTAAATTGCTGCTTAGATCATTGGGATGGCAGCGAACTCACATCTGTGCAAAATTTGTGGAAGAATGTCAGCGAAGACGAAAAGCAGGATACAAGATGGTATTTGGCTAGCAAATTATTGATAAGACATGCACCAATTGATTTTATTGTGCAGCAACAAAATAAAATGTATAGTCTAAATGATAAACACAATTGTTCTCTATACTATTTTTATGCATTGCGTTTGGCTAAGGAGGGATCTTTCGTACCACAAAAACAGTTGTTGTATATAGAGGATTATTATCGTTTTCTTTATCAAACAGGGCAACCCATATTAGGACAGGAGTGGGAAGAGGATATTTATCGTGTTGTAGCTGATATTTATATCCATAACTCTAGATTTACTTATCTTCCATATTCATCATGTAATCGTAAGGAAAAAGACTTTTTGTCTGCGCAGTCACGCAATCATGATGAGCCTAACTATATCTACCCTAAGAACATTGATATTCCGATTCAGAATCAACGTTCTTGGAATGGTATGCAAAAAAGGAAAAAGCATTTGATAGAGGTGTCAACTATCCGCACTATGCTTTTATATGCCGCATTAGCAGGAATAAAGGAAGTTCAATCGTTTGTCACTTATGCAAACAAAGTGGACAATACTATAAACGAAAAATATGGTGACAAGGCGTTTTCTTGCTATGATGATGATGCATGGAAAACAGCAACCTCATATGATGATTTGATATTAAATCATCTTGACAAAAGAAGCATTGCAACAGAGGAATTACTAATACAATGTCCCCAACAGCATAAGCACTTTTTTGATGAATTAATCGCAAAGCATGAAGAAATCATAGCTAAATTTATAAAGTTAAAAGAAAAACAAGATGCCCAATCTGAAAATTTATTAGATGTCACTCCGATAAAGGATTATCCAATATTTGAGGACATCGACGAACCACCATTTTAAATTAATCAAACATTTTGACTTTTTCGCATAAGGTAAATAGTTATTTTTATTGCACAAGACTACATTCACAGGCGGCTTCCAAGCAATCGGGAGCCGCTTGTGTGTACAACCACTCGCGGACGCTCGTGGCACAGGACAAAGGAAAAAACAGGCAACAAGCGAGAGGAAAACCGAGAGGGAGCGCCCCACGGCAAGGGACAACAAGATGTCCCGACGAGCGGAGGGATAGGACGGCGAAAGACTTTCGCCGAGAAGAAACAAGGTATAAAGGCGCAGATATAATCAGCGCAGAAAAGACGGAACAAAACCGCTCGCGGACGCTCGCGGCACAAGACGGAATTCAGTGATCGTTCGGTAACCCTTCGGTGACGTTCCTAAAATCCCTCTTATATGTGCCTTAGAGGTTCCTATGAAGTTCCTATGAGGTTCCTATCAGATTCCTATCAGGTTCCTATGCAGAAGCACGGCAGAAGGCTGGCAGAAAGCAAGGGAGTAGAGGAGTAGGGAGAATGATGGATTGAACCGCTACGCTGAATGATGCGCCCGAAGAGCTAATGATGGATTGAAAGAGAAAAAGAAAAGACTTGCGGAAGGCAAGTCTTTTCTTTTCTCAAGTAGTGCTACCCGGAGTCGAACCGGGGTTTACGGCGTGAGAGGCCGTTGTCCTAGGCCACTAGACGATACCACCTTGGGTGCACAGTACTTTTCGGGGACCCCGATTGGTACTACTTTCTTGAAAGCGAGTGCAAAAGTACTGCTTTTTTTTCATATACGCAAATATTTTTGCATTTTTTTTCAAAAAAAAGTGAAAAATGACAAATAAATTTGCTAGTTCCGAGAATTTTTCGTAATTTTGTAGTCGTTTTTTAATAACTGACTCACCATGTTAGACAAAAACTTTGGATACGTCCGCGTAGCCGCGGCGGTGCCCACACTCAAAGTGGCGGATTGCGCTTCGAATGCGCAAGAGATTAAGCTCATGATTGATGAGGCGGTAGAGGAAAGGGTAGAGGTTATCTGTTTTCCCGAACTCAGCCTTACCGGTTATACGTGCGGAGACTTGTTCTTTACTCAGAGTTTGCAACAAAACGCCTTGGCGGCGTTGGAAGATGTTTGTAACTACACTCGTGGCAAGTCCATCATCGTTATGGTGGGCGCTCCGCTGAAGGTGGATAATAACCTCTTTAACTGCGCCTTCGTGATGACGGACGGCGAGGTTATCGGTGTGGTTCCTAAGATTAACTTACCTAATACCGCCGAGTTTTATGAGAAACGTTGGTTCACTTCGGGGCGTGCTACGATGGAGCGCACGGGCGAAGGTTTGCGGCCTCGTATTCCTACCATCGAGTTATGGGCTGGACCTATTCCTTTTGGTCCTGATTTGCTTTTCATGACCCGTGACTATTGCTTTGGCGTTGAGTTATGCGAAGACCTCTGGTCCCCACTGCCGCCTTCTACCCAATTGGCTATTCAAGGGGCGGAGATTATTTTCAACCTCAGTAGTAGTAACTGCGTCTTAGGCAAACATGCTTACCGTCGTGAGATGATCAAACAGCAATCGGCTCGCGTGCATAGTGGATACGTCTATACGTCCTCGGGCGTGGGTGAGTCTTCTACAGACCTCGTCTTTTCCGGCTCTACGTATATTGCCGAAAATGGAGATATGCTTGCCGAAGGAGAGCGTTTCTTACATCGCTCCTCGATGGTTATCTCCGAGATAGATATTGAGCGCCTTCGTACGGACCGCCAACGCAATACGAACTTCACGAAGGACCAACATGGTCATTATCGTAAGATTAATGTGGCTCCTATCGAGGGTGAGAATGGATATACCGAACCGCTTCATCGTAAGTTCTCTTCAACACCTTTTTTACCTACGAAAGAGGAGACCGATTCTTATTGCTCCGATGTGTTCTCTATCCAAACCAGTGCTTTGGCACATCGCTGGGAACACACGCACGCGGAGAGTCTTGTGCTCGGTATCAGTGGCGGATTGGATTCTACGCTGGCCCTCTTGGTGTGCGTAATGACGGCGGATATGTTGGGCTACGATCGTTCGCGTATCTTAGGGGTTACGATGCCCGGCTTTGGTACTACGGATCGAACTTATACCAATGCTATCGCGATGATGGAGCAACTTGGTATCAGTATCCACGAGATTCCTATTCGCGAAATGACCACGCAGCACCTGCACGATATCAATCACGATATAGAGGATCACGATGTCACCTACGAGAACGCGCAAGCGCGTATCCGTACACTCGTGCTCATGGATTTAGCCAATAAGTATAACGGCTTAGTCATCGGTACCGGTGACCTGAGCGAATTGGCATTAGGGTGGGCTACCTATTGTGGTGACCAGATGTCAATGTATGGCATCAATGCCGGTATTCCGAAGACTTTAGTGCGTTTCTTGGTGCGTTACGCTGCTGAGAATTTGTTTGGTGAGGATATGCGGTCTATCCTTATGGATGTGGTCAACACACCTGTATCGCCCGAACTGTTGCCTGCCGATGAGAATGGAGAGATAGCACAAAAAACCGAAGAACAAGTAGGACCTTACGAACTGCACGATTTCTTTGCATATTATTTCTTGCGCTACGGCTTCGGACTGCGCAAGACAGCCTACATGGCTTCGCTGGCGTTTGAAGACCAATATACCGAGGAGGAGATTGATAAATGGATTCGCATCTTTATTCATCGTTTCTTTACTCAACAGTTCAAACGCTCTTGCTTGCCCGACGGACCCAAGGTCGTGAGCGTTAGCCTCTCACCTCGTGGTGATTTACGAATGCCAAGTGATATAAACGAATTTGAAAACATTAAAGACTAATATTTCTGTATTACCCTATAACACGTTCCATTTGGATGTGAGGGCACGCGAGGTTATTGAATATGATAGCCTTGAGGACTTGCGTGAAATCTTGTTGTCTCACCAAGGGCAACGAATACTCGCGGTTGGGGAGGGTAGTAACCTGCTGTTTACCAAAGACTTCGAGGGTACTCTCCTTGTCTCGCGCATGACGAAAGCCCGTGCGCTCAAAGAGACTGCTACCGAGGTCTGGATTGAAGCTCAGAGCGGACTTAAACTTGATTCGCTCATTGAGCAACTCGTTGCTATGGAACTGACGGGAATTGAGAACCTCAGTTATATTCCGGGTACCGTGGGCGCTTCTGCTGTGCAGAATGTAGGGGCTTACGGACGCGAAGCCAAAGATGTGATAGAAGAGGTACACACGCTGTCTGTCGCTACGGCGGAGCCGCGTGTGTTCACGAATGCGGAGTGTAAGTTTGGTTATCGCGATTCGGTGTTTAAGAACGAACTCAAAGACCAATATATCGTCACCTCGGTGGTGTATAAACTGCAAAAGAACGGACCGCTTTATCTCGATTATGGCAATCTCAGAGCCGCGTTAGAAGGGGTCGAACCTACGGCAGCAGCCGTGCGTGAGGCGGTGATCCGTATTCGTAAACAAAAACTTCCCGAAGTAACCGAACTTGGTTCTGCAGGCAGTTTCTTTAAGAATCCGGTCATTGATAATGCCCATTTTGAAGCTTTACAACAACAATATCCCACCATCCCTCATTATATCGTCAATCCTTCAGGCGCAGCCGGTCCTTCAGCCGAAGGCGGTCATAAGATTCCCGCTGCTTGGCTCATTGAGCAATGTGGTTGGAAAGGCAAGTGTATCGGTGGGGCGCAGTGTTACGAAAAACAACCGCTCGTTTTGGTGAATACGGGTACTGCCACGGCTCAAGATATCATCGCCTTGGCGCAAGCCATCATCGATAGTGTACAACAACGCTTCGGCATCACCATCCATCCCGAAGTCAACTATATATAAACTCTAAACTCTAAACTCTACACTCTAAACTCTAAACATTATGGCTAGTTTTATTGTAGAAGGCGGACACAAGCTTCATGGTGAGATTACTCCCAAAGGAGCTAAAAACGAGGCATTACAAGTGTTATGTGCTGTTTTGCTCACTCGTCAAACCGTCATTATCCATAACATTCCTAATATCCTCGATGTCAACAACCTCATTGAGTTGCTTCGTTCGATGGGTGTGGGGATAGAGAAGTTAGCAGCGGATACGTATTCGTTTACGGCGAACCAATTAGACGAGGCGTACCTCGGTTCGGAGGCGTTCCTCAAGCAATGTGCTCGTTTGCGGGGTAGTGTGATGCTGATCGGTCCACTCTTGGCACGCCGTGGCACGGTTATCTATGCCAAACCCGGAGGCGATAAGATTGGGCGTCGTCGTTTGGATACGCATTTCCAAGGGATGGTCAATCTCGGGGCAACGTTTGAGTACGATGTTGCTAAGGGTGCCTACGTCTTCTCTGCGCCCCAACTGAAGGGCACGTATATGCTTTTAGATGAGGCATCGGTCACGGGTACGGCGAATATCATCATGGCTGCTGTCCTTGCCAAAGGACAAACAACGATATACAATGCGGCTTGCGAACCCTATATCCAACAACTCTGTAAGATGCTCATCGCTATGGGCGCAAAGATACAAGGGGTAGGGAGTAACCTACTTACGATTGAGGGCGTGGAGACCTTGCATGGTGCCGAGCACACCCTTCTGCCGGATATGATTGAGGTAGGCTCGTTTATTGGGATGGCGGCTATTACGAAGAGCGAACTGACGATTAAGAATGTGTCTTACAAGGACTTAGGAATTATTCCCGAGGCCTTCCGTCGTCTGGGTATTCAGGTTCTCCAACGAGCCGACGATATTTATATTCCTGCTCAAGAGCATTACCAAATAGAGTCGTTCTTGGATGGCAGTATTCTCACCGTTGCCGATGCGCCTTGGCCGGGATTGACGCCGGACTTGCTATCCGTTTTATTAGTGGTGGCAACCCAAGCGCGTGGATCGGTACTTATTCACCAAAAGATGTTCGAGAGCCGTCTTTTCTTTGTGGATAAACTCATTGATATGGGAGCGCAGATTATCCTCTGTGACCCGCACCGTGCCGTGATTATTGGACACGACCATCAACTGAATTTGCGTCATAATAATATGACTTCTCCCGATATCCGTGCCGGTATAGCGATGCTTATTGCGGCTATGTCTGCCGAAGGCACCTCTCGTATCGACCATATTGACCAGATTGATCGTGGTTACGAGGATATAGAGGGACGTCTAAACGCTATAGGAGCTTGCATACGAAGAGAAGATTAGGGTAGAGTTTAGAGTTGAGAGTTTAGAGTGTAGAGAAGCCGTCTAGTTTAGAAGTTTAGAGATGAGAAAGATTATAAATATATTAGTGGGATTATTAGTAACCGTAGGGTTACGGGCTCAGGTGGTGAATCCCGTTCATTGGTCATCTCAACCGATGGGGGATAGCCTTGTTGTGACGGCTACGATCGATAGTGGGTGGCACATGACACTTATCTCCATTGCCGATTCGATGGTGGGTGAGGAATATGAGCATACTTACACTCTCCGCCTTTCCGCCTCTCAGCCTCTCAGCCTAAGATACAATGCTTGCGATGACAAGATGTGTACCGCTCCCGAAATCTATACTCCTTCAGCGCAAACAGTAGCCGAAAGGCATTTCAGCGATAGCGGTCCTTCAGGCGAAGCCGGTCAATCTTTATGGGTGGTCTTCCTGTTGGGGTTATTAGGCGGTTTGATGGCCATCTTCACGCCTTGTGTCTGGCCTATCATCCCGATGACGGTCAGTTTCTTCCTCAAGCAGCGGTCCTTCAGCGCCAGCGGTCCTTCAGCCGTAGGCGTTCTCTATGGCCTTGCCATAGTAATCATCTACGTCGGCTTAGGTCTTTTGGTGACAGCTATCTTTGGGGCATCGGCATTAAATGCGTTATCCACCAATGCGGTATTGAATCTCTTTTTCTTTGTGCTGTTTGTGGTGTTTGCGTTGTCGTTCTTTGGGTTGTTTGAGATTACGTTACCGGCTTCTTGGTCCACGTATTTCGATAAGAAAGCGCGTTCGGCTTCGGGGGTGGTGAGTGTTCTGTTTATGGCATTCACTTTGGTGATTGTCTCTTTCTCGTGTACGGGACCTATCATTGGAACGTTGTTGGTGGAAGCCGCGTCGCAGTCGTATCTCGCACCTACTATCGGGATGCTCGGTTTTGCTATTGCGCTCGCCTTGCCGTTCTCGCTGTTGGCACTTTTCCCCACCGCCTTACAACGCTTGCCTAAGTCGGGGCTGTGGATGCAGCATTTCAAGGTCTGCCTTGCTTTTATCGAACTCGCACTATCGCTTAAGTTCCTATCCGTAGCGGATGTGGCATACGGGTGGGGGATATTACCACGATGGTTGTTCTTTACGCTTTGGACGGCTTGTTTCTTGGGATTAGGCTTGTATATGCTGTTGAACGTACGCAAGACTTCGTCTTTGACGGGAAAGATCATTGCCATCGTCGTGGGTATAGCCTCAATGCTCTTCTCCGTCTATTCGGCACAAGGTATCTTCGGTCGCCCTGTGCCTGCTGTAGCGGCTTTTGCTCCGCCTATGCCGATAGAGAAACAACAGGTCTTCCTCGATTATGAGCAAGGACTGGCTTATGCCCAACAACAAAACGAGCCTATCCTGCTTGTCTTCTCAGGATATGGTTGTGTTAACTGCCGTAAGATGGAGGCACGAGTGATAGCGAATGAAATGGTACAAGAACGTTTGAAGCATTATACTATAATCACTTTGTATGTGGACTCTCGACAGGACCAAAACGGCAACAACATAGAGGATGGTATCGAATATTCGCGCTTGCAACGCGAACGGTTTGGTAGTAATGCGCAGCCGTTTTATGTCCAACTCGATGCCAACAATCAACCTATCTCGCAACCACTGAACTATACCACTTCGGTGGACGAGTTTTTACAATGGCTAAAATATTAATAGATAATGAATACACATAATTACGAAACGCGCCGTCCCAAGGAGAAAGAGATGATCTTTGGGATTCGCGCGGTCATTGAAGCGATAGAGGCGGGCAAGACCTTGGATAAGATCTTGCTTCGCCGCGATATGTCTTCGGCTATTGGTAAGGAACTGCTTGCTAAACTCTCGCAACTGAACCTGCAATCGGCGGTCGTTAAAGTGCCTGTTGAGAAACTCAATCAATATACAGACAAGAACCACCAAGGGGTGATTGCTTTCCTTTCGCCTATTGAGTTCACGAGTCTGGATCAGATTGTGCAGTCGTGTTTTGATGAGGGCAAGAGTCCGCTCATCATGGTGCTGGATGGTATCACGGATGTGCGTAATTTCGGAGCTATTGCTCGTACGTGTGTCTGTGCCGGTGCGGACGCTATCGTGGTGGCGGCTCGCAGTGGGGTAGCCATCAACGGGGATGCTATTAAGACTTCGGCAGGAGCGTTGCATCGTCTGCCTGTGTGTAAGGTGGAGAATATGCAGAATGCGTTGCAGTATCTGCGTGATAGTGGTTTGGCAGTGGTTGGTGCGACCGAACACACCGAGCGATTATATACTCAGATGGATATGACGCAACCGTTGGCTATTGTGATGGGCAGTGAAGGGGCAGGTATTTATGGTCCTAATCTGGAGAAGTGTACGGATCAGGTGCGTATTCCGATGGTAGGTCAGATAGAGAGTCTTAATGTCTCTGTTGCCGCCGGTATCATGCTCTACGAAGCCCTTCGCCAGCGAAATAGTTAAGTAAAAAAAAATACACATTTTTCTTGCATATTTGAGAAAAAATAGTAATTTTGCACTCGAATTCGAAACAAATCGAATTTGAGCAGGGACTCTTTTCCCTTATTTCTATACAAATTTATAAAATTATGTCAATTAAATTTAGACGTTCGTGTCCAGGACCAATGTATCCTTCAACAACAGGTAATCCTAGTGGCGGTGGTAGATCCAATGGTACTGGTCGTCGTTAATCATTAGTTATAGCACCTGTTTTTGCTTGCAAAGGTAAAGGGTGAGGGCGGAGATGCCGAGACCGATGAAGATGAGTGATTGGTGATTGGTGATGGGTGATTTGTGATTTATGATTTGTGAAGTGTGATGGATGATTTGTAAAGGATCAAAATCAAAACCCGTAATCCAACAGAAGATGACGGCAGCGAGGATAATCGTAACAAGACGAATCGCCCAAACGACTTGCCAACGGATAGGGGACTGAGGTAACTGAGACATCACTTTCTTCGTGAAGTCCGTATCCGACTGCGGTTGCGAGGCGGATTGAAGAAGCTGTTGTAAGTGTTTATCGGTCATAGCCATGGTTGGTTAAATATGTTTTTAATTTTTCTTTTCCTCTTTTAAGATGCGACTTAACGGTGTTCTCGTTCAGTCCCGTAATCGTCGCCACCTGATGAAGAGAACAATCCTCCATCAGCGATAGTTGGACACACAACCGCTCGGGCGGAGAGAGCAACTGCAACGCCGTCTGCACATCAAGTTGAATGGCCGTGGCGTTGTCGGGTCCACTAACCAACGGCTCGGGGGCGGTATCAAGGTCCTCGGTGGAGTGGTGCGTCCTCGTATATTCAATAAAAGTAGTATATGCAATACGCATTAGCCACGTCTTAGGAGAAGACAAGGCGGCAAACGTATCCCAAGCATAAAAGGCTTTGATAAAAGCCTCCTGTGCCAGATCGTCTGCCAACATCGTATCCCCATCCGTCATGTTGGTGAGGAAACGGCGTATAGCGCCTTGGTATCGACGAACTACTATTTCGAATACTTGCGAAGGTACCACGCTACAGCAAATTCACCTAATCCAATGACAGCAATAAAAGCACCTATACCAACGGTCCCCCAGTCGGCAATAAGACCGGTGATGATAAACCCTAAGCCAACGGTAAAGAAGGTGACACCCGCCTTAAAATGCTTGGTGGGGTTTTTCTCCTCTTCCTTACGACCATTATTGAGTAAAAGACTAATCTGCTCAGGATCGTCGCCTCTCTCAATCATTTTTTCAATGAGACGATTACGCTCCTGCTCCTTTCTGTGAGAGAAATACAAAACGATTGCTACAATCGCAATAGGCATCAAAATGAAAAAGATGGGAACTAAAATATCTTCCATAATTGGTGATTTATGATTTGTGATTTAGTGGGTGATGGTGATAGCCCCATTGACAACAGATAACGTGATATCAAGCGTGGGGGAGTCACCGTATCTCCATTCGTCGCCGTTGCGACGCGTGGGGAAGTCATTACGGATAGTGCCATTCACTTTCTCGCAACGCGCTACAAAAGAGGGCGCTTTGGGCAAATGAAGCGTCAAAGCACCATTGACAGCCGCTATTTCTATTCGCTCGGATTGGTTCGTGTAAAGGTCATTGTTACCATTGACAGTGGCGAGTTTGATGCGTTTGGAGTCCACCTTGATGGTATTGTTACCATTGATGGTACTGATTTTAAGCATATTCCCCTGCCAATCATTAGGCAGAACGAGCGTTAAGTTCTTATAGACGTGCTTGTTCTTCTGGCTTGCCTGGCAATAACGGAGGTCTAAACGACCATCGTGTACCCAATAACGAAGTTTGGTTTCGTCTGTTGGATAGCAGTCGATATACGTCTCTTTCCAATAGACGCTATCTCCGTTGCCGTACTCAATGTTCACATCGCCACTGATCCACTCAACCTCAATGTCACGGATGGTGTCGCGTGTGAAGCCTGCCGTGTCAATGGTGTACTGGTCGGCATTCTCGTACGTGAGCGACGATACTACGGGCAACCAATGGGAAGCCCAATTACTAATGCGTTTATAACCGGCACGAACGCCTACGAAAACGAGAGCCAAAATGACTAAAACGGTGATAATGATTTTTTTGCTTGTATCCATGTTAGTGGTTAGTGGTTAGAGGTTAAAAATGTCTCCTTTACCCATTAGACGAGTTGAGGAGACAAAAAAGTTGCAAACAAGTGTTATTTATATTGTTTTTCTATCTTTTTAGACAACAATTTGTAAATTTGTTTGTCCTCCTCGTCCTTGAGGAGGGAGAGATGATGCTGCATCACCGCTTCGTCGCCTCTTCGCGCGGGACCCGTCTGCGCCTCTTTGGGACTCATCTCATGCACTTTCGCTGCCGTCTCATCAATGAGAGGTAGAAGAGACTTAAAAGGAATACTTGTACCGCGAAGGATATCTTCCGCACACTTATATAAGCCATTGGCAAAATTATTGACGAACACACCGGCTACATGTAACTTCTCGCGATCGGCTTGTGAAGCCTCATAGACGTGAGAGGAAAGCGCAAGTGAAAGGGAGAAGAGGGCGGCTGTGTCGTCAATGTTTTTGGCCTCTATAAAAATAGGCACATGGCTGAAGTCCTCTAAAATACGCGCCTTAGAGAAAGTCATAAAAGGATAGAAGATACCACAATGCGGTTTGTCCGCACCAAAAACAGTAAGGGGTAGGGTACCCGAGGTGATAAGGTGTAACGCGCGTGCGTGTGTGTGTACCTTATTTATTATATCCTGTACGGCATTGTCGGCGATGGTATAGAAATACGCGTCTGCTGTCGTAGGGAGATCGGTGAGATCTCCCCGCGACGAGACAAGTGTAACATCTATTTTTGCACGGCGGAACGCTGCTTCTAAGTTCGTTCCTACATTTCCTGCTCCAATAATTACTATCTTCATAGGCTTATGATAGCTCTTAAATGTTGGGACATTGTTGGGACATTGTTGGGACAATGTTGGGACTTATACTCGGTGAGAGAGCACGATTTATCAACGCAGACGTTTGGCATTGGCTTTGGCTTGTTCGCGAGCCATGCGTTGTTGTTCTTGTTGCATCTTCTCCAAGCGAGCCATAAGACCCGATTTGGGTTTGGAACCTTTCTTCTTGGCGTTCTCTTCCATCTGTTTGAGCAGTTTCTCATCGTCAATAGACCAACGGAAGATCATCGTCTGTAGGATAGTGAAACCAAGACTGAGGAGGTAGTAGTAACTCAAACCTGCTGCATAGTCGTTGAAGATAAACAGGAACATCAATGGCATTAAGTACATCATCCACTTCATGACCTTCATGTTCGGGTCGGTTGCTTGGTTCTGCATCGTGATGAACGTATAACCGAAGTTCGCTACGGTCATGAGCAAGCAGAAGAGCGACAAGTGGTCACCAATCAGCCATAACGGGTGTGACCAAGAGAGGATAGCGTCGTACGTAGAGAGGTCTTCGGCCCAGAGGAACGACTGTCCACGCAGTTCGATAGCGGTAGGGAAGAACCAGAACATTGCCATTAACACAGGGAACTGGAAGAGCATAGGCAAGCAGCCGGACATCGGGCTTACACCGGCTCGTTGGTAGAGAGCCATAGTAGCTTGTTGGCGTTCTTGCATCTTATCGGCAGGATACTTAGCATTGATCTCGTCCATCTGCGGTTTGAGTACACGCATCTTAGCACTCGACTTATACGAAGCAAAGACGAAGGGCAACAAAATCAGTTTGATGACGAAGGTCATCAGTAAGATAACCAGTCCGATATGCAGTCCCCAACCGGTGAAGAGGTCGAACATCGGAATAACAAGAATCTTGTTTATCCACGCTACGATTTTCCAACCCAGCGGAACGAGTTCTTTGAGGTTCAAGCGGTCTGCTTTGTCCACGTCTTTGTCGTACGCCTTGAGGGTGTTGTAATGGTTGGGTCCCATATAATAACTGAACGAGGTGGGTTTGCCTGAGAGGTCGAAAGCAACGTTAGTCGTCGTCGTATATTGCTTGATATAACGGCTGTTCTTGTCTTGTGGCTGCGACTCGAAGACGGACGAGGTGAAGGCATCGTTAGCAATCATGACCGTGGAGAAGAACTGGTCTTTATATCCAATCCAGCGCACTTTAGCCGACTCTTTTTGGTTGTCGTGTTTTTGTTCGCTCAGTTTCTCCATGTCTTGTCCTACGAGCATATATTGCAGTTGGGCGTAACGCTCCTCGAACTTACGTCCACGCTCTTGTTGTGGGATGAGTTGGGTCCACTGCATCTCCATGGATTGTACATTCTGTGCCAACACGTTTTGCAGGTTATGCGGCACGATGTCAAAACCGAACATATACTCCTCTTTGGGCAAGGTGTAGACGAAATCGAGGTAACTATCCTCCACATCGGTGAGAAGACGCATCGTGAGCGTCTGTGTGCCCTCAGCATTAGTGATGATAGGTTGCGGAGTGAAATAGAGGTTCTTGGTCGAGATGATACGATTATTAGCGGTGATAAGTGTAAAACTGAGGCTTGCCTCATCGTCTTGGAAGAGGCAAAGGTCATTGATACTATCCCCGTAGGTCTTATAGTCTTTGAGGTAAGCGCGAACGATACGACCAGCGTGGGAACCCACGATAAGGCGCACTTTCTCGTTCTCTAAGGTGACTTCGGTCTCTTCGCCTTTGGCTGACGGAGCGAAAGAACTATACGTGGCTTTGAGTTGTTGGTCCATTTGAGCCGCCGGTATCGTAGTGGTCTCTTGAAAGAGTTGGGCAGAGATCTCATCGGAGATACGTTGGGCTTCTGCCTCTAATTGTTTAGCGGCAGCGATAGAATCATTGATACGTTGACGCTCAGCCATTTCTTCTTTGCTGGGGCGGCTGAGCATAGAGAACCCAACAATAATTGCGGCAATCAGTAGAAAGCCAATCCAAGTGTTTTTATCCATTGTTGTTTAATCTTTTTGTTTTCCAAACATAAGACCTATATAAATACGAGGTCCGGAAGGTTTGATGAATCGTGACCACGATTTGTTCTTATCTGCCACATCTCCTTTGTCGTTACCAAAAGGAAGGAGGTAGTCCAGCTTGATATACAGCGACTTGCTTTTCGTTGGACCTAATAATATCTCCAATCCAAGATATGGGTCAACGTAGAAAAATGTGGTTTTGGAATACGACGCATTAGCAGCTATACTATCCCCAATATGTACCACATCCGAAATAGAAGAAGGCACAAACAGCCGGTTGATGTTTCCACCGCCCATACCTAAACCTATTAAGGGACGAATACGTCCTGCGGTGACATATCCATCAACAAAGGCGCCTCCCCAACCGGTGCGGATACTACTCTCACCGGCAAGGGGCATGATAGACATCGCTCCTTCTCCACCAAAGTGGATATGGTCGAGGAAATGAAATCGCAATTGACCACCTAAACCAAGGGTCACACCATCCTTCGAGAGAGAGGGTACGCCCTCCAAACTTATATTACGAAATAGTTCTGCGGGATTAGAGGCAAAACTATATCCTACATGGATGGCCATTCCCCCGGAGAATCCGGAGAGGACTTTATGCTTCTTTTCTACGGGTTCTTCCTCTTGTTGCTGACTCGTTTTGTCCGTTTTGGCATATCCTACGATGGGAAGTAGGAGAAATGCATAGATAAGAAATTTTTTCATCATATTATTTCAAAAGCTACGTCCATCATGTGGGTGAATGAGTTCTGTCGTTGTTCAGCGGTAGTGGCTTCGCCGGTTAAGATGTTATCGCTGATGGTGCAGATAACGAGGGCTTCATTACCACTACGAGCTGCATTCATATACAGAGCCGGTGCTTCCATCTCAACGGCGAGCACGCCCATCTTAATCCATTGTTGGTTGTCGTCAAACTCCGTGTAGAAAGTGTCGGAAGAATAGACATTTCCCACTTTGTAGTTGTACCCAAACTTATCGCAAGCGGCAGCGGCATCACGCAGCAATCCAAAACTGGCGATAGGAGCGTAAGTACCCGGGAAACCAAACTGATTAGCATAGTTCGAGTTCGTGCAAGCCCCTTCGGCAATGACGAGGTCACCGATATTGAGGTTCTTGTTGATAGAACCTGCTGAACCGACACGGATGATACGTTTCACACCGTAGAAGTTGAAAAGTTCATAACTGTAGATTCCAATAGAGGGAATACCCATACCATGTCCCATAACGGTGATACGTTTGCCGTTGTGGTAGCCGGTGTAGGCTAACATTCCACGTACTTCGTTCACGAGTTTAGCATCGGTGAGGTACTTTTCTGCCATTAACTTAGCGCGGAGAGGATCTCCTGCCATAATCATTCTGTCGGCGATTTCGCCTAATTTTGCCCCAATGTGGGGAGTTGGTGTTTTGTCAATCATAATTGTATCATTTTAATTGCTTGTTCTAAATCTTCGGGAGTATCGATGCCCATGGAGTAGGTGTTGCAAACGGCTACTTTGATTTGGTAGCCATTCTCCAACCAACGCAGTTGTTCAAGGCTTTCGGCTTGCTCTAAGGGCGATTGGGGTAGGGCGGTTATCTGTCGTAAGATGTCCGCCCGATAGGCGTACATACCAATGTGACGATAATGTTTGCCTTGTTGGAGCCATTGCTCTTTGGGTATGCCACGCAGATACGGGATCACCGAACGCGAGAACATTCGAGCCGTTCCTATATTTGGTGATTTGTGATTGGTGATTGGTGATTGTCCTTTGTCCTTTGTAGCCCTTTGGGCGCTTGTTCCTTGCTCCGGAGTAAACTCCACTTTAGGCGTATTGGGGTTTTCAAGGTCGGCGAGGGTATCTTCGGTAGTGAAGGGTTTGACGAGGGTGGCTATTTCCGTTGGGAAACAGGACATGATGGCGCGAATCTGTTCGGGCTGAATAAAAGGCTCATCGCCTTGGATGTTGATGATGATATCATCAGACCGCTTCGCTGAAAGACCGCTTCGCTGAAGGATATATTTATCATAGGCTTCGAGGCAGCGGTCGGTACCGCATTTATGGTCAGTGCGGGTCATGACTGCTTCGCCACCAAAAGCTTGAACGGCATTGTAGATACGTTCGTCATCGGTAGCAACGAGGACGGTATCGAGCACTTTCTTGGCTTGTTCATAGACACGCTGAATCATCGGCTTGCCACCGATATCCACTAATGGCTTGCCCGGAAAACGGGTCGAAGCATAACGTGCAGGGATAATTCCGATAAAGTTCATATATTTCTCTTTTAACTCTAAACTTTTTAACTAGACGGCTACTCTAAACTCTAAACTCTCCACTCTCCACTCTTTTAAGCAAATGCAACGCTCCCGCGAGGGTCTTGACTTGTTGGATGGTGAGGTAACGTTTGCCTGTTTTGACGCCTTGGCGATTGACTTCCTCTTTGAGTTGACAGCGTTCCGTTCTATGTACAGCGTAGTCTAAAATCTTACCGAAGGCCTCACTTTGCCAATAACTGTCTTTATTCGCCACAAAATAGAGCGTCATCTGTTCTTGCTTGAGGAAGATCTTTTCGATACCCATTTCGCAGCAGAGCCAACGGAGCCGAACGACATTAAGTAGCTCCTGTGCTTCCTCGGGTAGAGTCCCAAAACGGTCAAGGAGTCGTTTCTCAAAAGCGAGGAGTTCGTCCTCGTTATTGAGGCTGTCCAACTCTTTATATAGTGTTATTCGCTCGGAAATGTTTTCAATATACGTGTTCGGGAAGCAGAGGGGTAGGTCGCTTTCGAGTTGGCTGTCAGAGCACCAGTTTAGAGTGGAGACACTTTCACTTTCACTTTCACTTTCCACTTTCACTTTCCACTCATCTTTGAGTTCTTCAACGGCTTCGTTGAGGATACGTTGGTAGGTGTCGTAGCCCAGGTCGGCAATGAAACCGGATTGTTCGGCACCGAGCATGTTACCTGCTCCACGGATATCGAGGTCTTGCATTGCGAGGTTAAAGCCCGAACCGAGGTCAGCAAACGTTGTGATAGCATTGAGACGACGACGCGCATCTTCGGTGAGCAGTTCTTTCTCGGGAGCCACGAGGTAACAGTAGGCTTTGCGGTTACTGCGTCCTACCCGTCCACGCAGTTGGTGGAGGTCGGCTAAGCCGTAGTGTTGGGCGGAGTAGATAATCATCGTGTTTACATTCGGGATATCCACACCCGACTCAATGATCGTGGTGGAGATAAGGATATCGTAATCGTAGTTGATGAAGTCTTCCAGTTTCTGTTCCATCTCTTCGGACGGCATCTGTCCGTGTGCCACAACAATACGCGCCTCGGGACAGAGTTGGTGGATACGATGTTCGATGCGAGGGAGCATGTCAATGCGGTTATTGACCACAAACACTTGTCCGTTGCGCTCTAACTCTAATTCGATTGCCTCTTTGATGATATCCTCGTCCTCGGGAGTGATAACCTCCGTTTGGATAGGATAGCGGTTTTGGGGTGGGGTATTGATGATACTGAGGTCGCGTGCGCCTAACAACGAGAACTGCAAGGTGCGCGGGATAGGCGTAGCCGTCAGCGTGAGCACGTCCACGTTCGTGCGTAAGGATTTGAGTTTCTCCTTGACGGCAACGCCGAACTTCTGTTCCTCGTCAATGACGAGCAAGCCAAGGTCGTGCCATTGCACCTGTTTGCCCACGAGTTTATGGGTACCGATGAGTATATCTATTTTTCCGTCTTTGAGGTCGGCTAATATCTCTGCCACCTGTTTGGGCGACTTCCCTCGCGAGAGGTACTCGATACGAACGGGGAAGTTCTTGAAACGCTCTTTGAAAGTGTTATAGTGTTGAAGAGCAAGCACGGTGGTGGGTACGAGTACCGCCACTTGTTTGCCATCGGTAGCAGCTTTGAAAGCAGCTCGCATCGCCACTTCGGTCTTGCCAAATCCCACGTCACCGCAGATCAGTCGGTCCATGGGTTGCGGACTCTCCATATCTTTTTTGACATCAAGGGTGGCTTTGGCTTGGTCAATGGTGTCTTCATAGAGGAATGAAGCCTCTAACTCGTGCTGCATATACCCATCGGGTGTGTAGGCAAACCCCTGTTGCTTCTTGCGTGTAGCATAGAGAGCAATCAGGTCGCGAGCTATGTCTTTGACCTTATCTTTCGTGCGCTCTTTGAGGCGTTCCCACGCTCCGCTACCCAGTTTGGAGATGGTGGGTGCCGAACCTTCCTTGCCTTTGTATTTGCTGGTACGATGCAGGTTGTGAATGCTTACGAAGATCGTGTCGCCATCGCGATAGAGGATACGAATCATCTCCTGCGGTTTGCCGTTGACGGTCGTAGTGACCAGTCCGCCAAACGTGCCTATACCATGGTCGGAGTGAACGACAAAATCGCCCACTCGCAGTTGGTTAATCTCTTTAAGGGTAAGGATCGCTTTGCCTCGACGCGCTTCTTCGCTACGTAAGGTGACACGATGGAAACGCTCGAAGATCTCGTGGTCAGTGTAATAAGCCACTTTGTTGTCTTCATCTACAAATCCCGTGTGGAGACTTTGACAAACGAAGTTTAGACCGCTAACGCTGATAGACCGCTGCGCTGAAGGACCGCCTTCGGCTGAAGGACCGCCTTCCGCAGACGAAACGTCTGCTGCTGAAAGACTTTCTAAGATTGCTTTCAAGCGGTCGAGTTGTTTCTGCTGTTCTGCGAGGATATAGATGGTGTAACCCGCCTCTTGTTTGGCGTGGATATCTTCGGCAAGCAGGTCAAAGTTCTTGTGGAAAGGCGGTTGCGGAATTGTGTGGAACTCCCGCTTGTCGTAGTTCGGGAAGAAAGACTTTTGATTAATCTCGACAGTGTCTTTGTCATCCAAATAACTATCCAACTCTAAACTACCGCCGTTAGGCGTAACTACTCTAAACTCTAAACTCTCAACTCTAAACTTTACAAGGCTGCAATCATTGCTTATCCATAGCGTATCCTTTGCTAAAAAGTCGGTGAGGAACCCTGTTTCGCTATTGTCCTCTAAGGCAGGCGAGATAGCAACCGATTCCACCTTGTTTTTGCTGAGTTGGGTTTCGATATCAAACTCACGAATAGAGTCTATCTCGTCTCCAAAGAAATCGAGGCGGTAGGGAAGTTCGTGGCTATAGGAATAGATGTCCATGATCCCACCACGAATAGCGAACTGACCGGGTTCATATACAAAGTCCACTTTGATGAACGCCTGCTGATAAAGCTGCTCTTTGATGGCGTTCATTGATATCGCCTGTCCTGCACGTAAGGTGATGGTGTTACCCGTCAAAGCTTGTGGTAAAGGGGTCGGCTCAGCCAACGCCTCAGGATAAGTCACGACTATGATTGAAGATTGTCCTTTGTCTTTATTCCTTATTCCTTGCTCCAGCAACGCGTTAAGCACTTCCGTGCGTTGAATAAGCATCGCTTCATCCGTACCTTGTCTTCTCCTCTTTGAACAAGGGAAGAAGATTATTGAAGATTGTCCTTTGTCCTTTGTCCTTGCTCCTTGCTCCAAAGCCTGCAAGTCTTTATACAGGTACAGTGCTTCGTCGGCATTATCCATCACAATGAGGGTAGGGCGGTCTTTGCAGATCGTACTAAGGGTGAGTGCTCTGGCGGAGCCGTGTAGCCCTGTGAAGAGAAGATGTGACGGCTTTGTTTTCAATGTTATCTAAAGAAGAATGTGATACCTAAGCTGTTTATAAGGTCGCCTACATAGTCTTTTTGGAGAGGCGATTTGATAAAGTGTTGCAAATACCCGATGGTGGTATAGATACTAATCCCATAACAAACGGAATATTCGAGACTGCAAGTCAGTTTGGCGGACGGAACCCACGTATCAATGATATCCACGTGATACTTATCCGTACCTCCCACGGGCGTGGCTTTTTCCAAAGTGAGACAACTGGCACCGGCATACAGCATAAGACCTAATGTCCACTTATTGTCGTATTCGGGTCGTTTAAGGTACTCTTTTAGGTTCTTGACCAAAGGGAAGCGGTAGCCGCCACCTATGAGCAGGTCGATGGTCCAGTCTCTGCCTTTGGAGATGTTGGTGAGGGACTGCTCAACCTCGTTATACCAGCGGGTATAAGCATCGAACTCGGCGGCAACGCACCACCCGATAGTCTTGAAAGAACGATATTCTAAACTCGTGCGTGTATAGAAACCCGGACGAGTCTGTCCTGCTTTTGGGGTGTAGGCACAGCCTAACTCTAAGGGAAGGGTTAAGTTGTTGAGGAAACCCACGATATCCATTTTCTTGGGAGGCTCGATACGACGAATCTCCCATTCGCCACTGATCTCTACGGTAGTGTCACGCCAAAGGGTGTCTGATTGTGCGGATAAAAACGTACTCGCACAAAGTATAAAAGACAAAAGTAGTACAATTTTTTTCATATTATCCCAATTTACGCTGCAAAATTACAAAATTTCGCGCATATACGCAAGCGCGAACCTTATTTTTTACTCGCGAAAAGGACGAAACGATGTTTTTTAACACTTTTTATTCATTTTATTGCATTTTTATTTGGTAGAGTCAAAAAAAAGTTGTAACTTTGCGGCTTGTTAGCGGCATTGTGTGCCTGCGATGTCATTTTAGAGATAAAAAATCATACATTTATACATTTATAAATTCATACATTTAATTTATTAAACATCATGGCAGAAAACAAATTAAACCTGTTGGCTGACTTCCCGAAAATCTCCACGAAAGAGTGGAAAGAGAAGATCGTCACCGACTTGAAGGGTGCCGATTACGAGAAGAAACTCGTTTGGCGCACTACGGAAGGGTTCAATGTGCAACCTTTCTATCGTCAAGAGGACCTGCGTGGTCTCAAAACTACTGTCTCCGCACCCGGTCAATTCCCTTACGTTCGCGGAACGAAAGAGAACAACGAATGGGCTATTCGCCAGAACATCTGCGCTTGCAAGAATGCGCGTAAGGCGAATGCAAAAGCATTGGAAGTGCTGCAAAAAGGTATTACTTCCATCGGCTTCTGCATGGACTCTGACAAACTAAACTACCGTTTTATCAAAACGTTATTGGAAGGTATTGATGCCACCGCTATTGATCTGAACTTCACCATCTGCCCTTGCGCAGCTCCGAAGTTAGCCGGTTTCCTCGTTCGTTACTTTGGCCGTAAGAGATACGACTTCAAGGCCGTTCGTGGTAGCATCAATGTGGACCCGTTCAAGAAGATGTTGCTTCAAGGCAAGAAACTGAGTCGCGAAGAGGTGACCGAGAAACTCACGGCTACCATCAATGCCGCTAAGACGCTCGTTAACTACCGCGTAGTGAACGTGAACTCCGTTATCCTTAATAACGCAGGCGCTTATAGCGCACAAGAGTTGGCTTACGCTTTGGCTTGGGGTGCTGAGTATATGACGATGCTTACCGAGGCAGGTGTTCCTAACTACTTGGCTGCTCGTGAGATTCGTTTTAACATGGGTATAGGTGTAAACTACTTCATCGAGATTGCTAAGTTCCGTGCAGCTCGTCTGTTGTGGGCGAAGATCGTAGAGGCTTACAAAGCTCCTATCTTCACGAAGGCACTGAAAGAGGCAGCAAAGATGAACGTGAGCGCTCAGACTTCTCGTTTCAATATGACCGTGTTCGACGCTTACGTTAACCTGCTTCGTAGCCAGACCGAGACGATGTCGGCGGCTATTGCCGGTGTAGATGAGATTGTGGTGACGCCGTTTGATGTGACCTACGAGGATCCTACCGACTTCGCAGAGCGTATCGCTCGTAACCAACAACTGATGTTGAAGGAAGAGACCCATATCAATAAGGTCGTTGACCCCTCTGCCGGTTCGTATTATATCGAGAACCTCACCGCGGCTATCGCTGCAGAGGCTTGGAAACAGTTCCTCGCTATCCAAGAACAAGGTGGTTTGTACGAGATGATCGTTAACAATAAGGTTCAAGAAGCCATGGCTGCTAACCTCAAGACCCGTCTTGCAGATGTAGCTAAACGCAAAGAGACACTCCTTGGCTCCAACCAATTCCCGAACTTCACAGAGAAAGCCGGTAAGAAAATCAAAGCCAAAGCTACTTGCTGCTGCACAGAGTGTGGTAACGAACTGCAAACGCTGCCGTGCGCTCGTGCTGCCGAAGAGTTTGAGGCTTTGCGCTTAGCAACCGAAGGCGCTAAGAAACAACCGGTAGCGTTTATGCTGACCATCGGTAACTTGGCGATGCGTATCGCTCGTGCTCAGTTCAGTTGTAACTTCCTGGCTTGCGCCGGATATAAGGTGATTGATAACAATGGCTTCAAGTCTGTGAAGGACGGTATCAAAGCTGCTCGCAAAGCGAAAGCCGATATCATCGTTCTCTGCTCGTCCGATGATGAGTACGCTACATACGCTCCACAAGCATGGCTCGACCTTGAGGACGCTAAAGAGATCTTCATCGTTGCCGGTGCTCCCGCTTGCATGGAAGACCTACAGAAACTCGGTATCAAGAACTTCATCCATGTCCGCTCGAATGTACTTGACACCCTAAAAGACTTTAATAATCAACTCCTTAATAAATAATTGCAGTTATGAAACCTAATTTTAAGAACATTGATATCAAGAAAGTAGCTGCTTCTAAATTTGAAGGAGCGAATGAAACGAACTGGGTAACCCCTGAGAAGATTGAGGTTAAACCCGTTTATACGAAATCCGATTTGGAGGGCATGGAGCACCTCAACTATGCTGCCGGTCTGCCTCCTTTCTTACGTGGCCCGTACAGTGGTATGTATCCTATGCGTCCTTGGACGATTCGTCAATATGCAGGCTTCTCAACGGCTGCCGAGTCCAACGCTTTCTATCGTCGTAACCTGGCTTCCGGTCAGAAAGGTCTGTCCGTTGCCTTCGACCTTCCTACCCACCGTGGTTACAATGCCGATAACGCTCGCGTAGTGGGCGATGTAGGTAAGGCCGGTGTGAGCATCTGCTCACTGGAGGATATGAAAGTGCTGTTTGCCGGTATCCCATTGAATAAGATGTCCGTCTCAATGACCATGAATGGTGCCGTGCTGCCTATCCTCGCGTTTTATATCAACGCAGGTTTGGAACAGGGGGCTAAACTCGAAGAGATGGCAGGTACCATCCAAAACGATATCCTTAAGGAGTTCATGGTTCGTAATACCTATATCTATCCTCCTAAGTTCTCGATGAAGATCATCGCTGATATCTTCGAATATACATCGAAGAACATGCCTAAGTTCAACTCTATCTCTATCTCCGGTTACCACATGCAAGAGGCAGGTGCTACCGCCGATATCGAGCTTGCTTACACCTTGGCTGATGGCATGGAATACCTCCGCGCAGGTGTGAATGCAGGAATGAGCGTAGATACGTTCGCTCCGCGTTTGAGTTTCTTCTGGGCTATCGGTACCAACCACTTCATGGAGATTGCCAAGATGCGTGCCGCTCGTATGCTCTGGGCAAAGATCGTGAAGAGCTTTGGGGCTAAGAATCCTAAGTCTATGGCTCTGCGTACCCACTGCCAGACTTCCGGTTGGTCGCTGACCGAGCAAGATCCGTATAACAACGTTGGTCGTACCTGTATCGAGGCTATGGCTGCAGCGCTGGGTCACACGCAGTCTCTGCACACCAACGCACTCGACGAGGCCATCGCTCTGCCTACGGACTTCTCCGCTCGTATCGCTCGTAATACCCAAATCTTCATCCAAGAGGAAACGAAGATCTGCAAGCAGATTGACCCATGGGCAGGTTCGTACTATGTAGAGAGCCTGACGAAGGAGATAGCAGATAAGGCTTGGGAACATATCCAAGAGATTGAGAAACTCGGAGGAATGGCTGCGGCTATTGAGACCGGTATTCCAAAGATGCGTATCGAGGAAGCAGCAGCTCGCACACAAGCTCGTATTGACTCCGGCGAACAGAAGATCATCGGTGTTAACGAGTATCGTCTTGAGCACGAAGATCCTATCGATATCCTTGAGGTGGATAACACCGCCGTTCGTATCGAACAAGAGGCTCGTCTGCAGGAACTGCGTAAGAACCGCGACGAGAAAGCCGTTCAAGCCGCTCTACAAGAGATCACCGATGCCGTTCAAGCTTGGGCTGACGGTAAAAAAGGTGAGAACCTACTCGCACTTGCAGTGAAGGCAGCAGGCCTGCGCGCAAGTTTAGGGGAGATTTCCGACGCTTGCGAGAAAGTCGTTGGACGTTATAAAGCAACTATTAGAACTATTTCAGGCGTGTACGCAGCAGGAACAAAAAATGATGAGTACTTCCAACGTGCTCAAGAACTCACAGCCGAGTTCGCTAAGAAAGAAGGTCGTCAACCTCGTATCATGATTGCTAAGATGGGACAAGATGGTCACGATCGTGGTGCTAAAGTCGTAGCTACCGGTTATGCCGATTGTGGCTTCGATGTGGATATGGGTCCGCTCTTCCAGACACCGGCTGAGGCCGCTAAACAAGCCGTAGAAAACGACGTTCACGTATTGGGTGTTTCGTCTCTTGCTGCAGGGCACAAGACCTTAGTACCGCAAGTGATTGATGAGCTCAAGAAACTGGGTCGTGAGGATATCATGGTTATTGCCGGTGGTGTGATTCCCGCACAAGACTATGATTACCTCTACAAGGCAGGTGTAGCTGCTATCTTTGGTCCCGGTAGTCCCGTAGCGAAAGCTGCTTGTACTATCATGGAACTGTTGATGCAATAAATTGATTATCTAGTATCCTAGGTCCCTAGTCCTCTAGTCTCCTAGGATACTAGTTTCCTACTTTGTCTAATCTTTAATCCCTCTCTGCTGTGTCCTCTTCTCTCAATCCCGATGGTTTCCTCAAACCCATCACCGACTACAAATCGCTGATTTTTTACAAGAAGACGGTCATTCTTTATGATATGACTTTCTTTTTTGTGAATCGCTATTTGGAGCGTGGCGACCGTACAATTGACCAAATGGTGCAGGCAGCTCGTTCGGGTAAGCAGAATATAGTAGAGGGTTTGGAAGACGGCATGACTTCTGTTGAGATGGCACTTAAATTGCTCAATGTGGCACGTGGCTCACTCAAAGAACTGCAAGAAGATTATGAGGACCAATTGCGTGTGCATAGTTTGCCGATTTGGACTACGGCTCATCCTCGCAGCAAAGCGTTGAAAGACTTTTGCTTTGCCAATAATGGGGTAGAGCACTATACTCCTTATTTTGAGCGTTGGTCTTTGGAGGAGTTTTGCAATACGGCTTTAACACTTATTCATCAGGCGGATAGAGGTATCTTCTCGTATCTCAAGAAACTCGAAGCTTCTTTTCTTGCCGAAGGTGGCATCAAGGAGCAGATGTCCGCTGCCCGCCGCCGTGTCCGCGGCTACTAAGAACTATTCTTCTAGTCGCCTAGTGTCCTAGTATCCTAGTCCACTAGTTCCCGATTCTTCTATTTATATAGTATTCTAGTATCCTAGTCCCCTAGTCAACTAGTAAATAAAACAAGAGGAGATTTCTCTCCCCTTGCGATTTTTCATTGTGGTTAATAATCTAAGATTATTGTAGTACTCCTTGTATATCATCTCGTACTTGACGACCTAGTACATCACTATATCCGTCAACCCATTCGCCTTTTATTAATCGTTGTACTTCTGTTTTAACAGACAACTGCGACCTATCATGATTGAATTTGAGGGTTACTCTCACTCTTGTTTTTTGATCAACACCTCCTTTGGATTTGCGATAATAATTCCATGCAGTTCGTGCATAGCCACCATCTTTGTTAATCATTTCCATCTCATACTTTTCTGTCATGAGGTCAAGAGCTGTAGAAAATGCCTGATTGTAATCAAAATTCTCATGAATCAAGACACGCATCCACTCTGCTTGACCTTTGTGCCAACCTTTGACAGAAGCACAACCTAACGCAATCATGACGAACATCCCTGCTACAAGGCAGGACGATACCAATTTAATTGTTTTTTTCATAATACATTTGTTTTAGTTTGATTAATAATAAAAGTAGCAAAACAGCTGCTACATAGAATACAAGGTCAAAAATATCGCCAGTTCCAGAAATATGTTCATTAAATTGCAGTATTTCTGATACAAAAGCAAAAATTATTATTGGAATACTAAATAGCCATTTTATTATCTTTTCACGACTCCAAATTCCTTCCATAAATAGTAAAAAAGACAATAACCATAACCCATCAGGTAAATTATATCTGATCCATGGAGCAAAATAATATGATAGATTTCTTATATGTTCTAACATTGTATTTTTAGTATCAATTCCCAACCATAAATATAGTTGCATATCCATACTCCGATTTGTTAAATAAATATATATCGCACCGATAAGTAAGACCCCTGCAGAAAAGATAGTTATCATATTTATTGATATATCTTTTGTTTTTTGTTTTGTTGGTTTATACTCCATTTGCTTAAAAATATATTTCTGTTATTTATCTTCTTTTTTGTTACCCATTCTTATACATACACATACAAAAAGCGCAGGTACGAATGTTTTCGTCCTGCACTGTTGGGCCTTAGGAATTGCCTTCTATAGAAGAACGAGCAACTTCGACCTGCACCATGTGTATATGTAGTACACCCCCTATGATGCGCATATACACGCATGCAAGGTGTGCCTAATTACACACAATACAGACATTTTCCGTTGCTTCGCCTTGACTATAGATTATTGAGTTTCCTAAGTTCAACAGTGCCAAGAACAAAGCGCGTTAAACGCCTTTTTCAATATGTCCGGCTTTCACGAAGAGCACACACCCTTCACAAAATCCACCGCAAAGATACAACTTTTTTTTCATATATGCAAATAAAAGTCTCTTTTTTTTTCTATTTTCATAAAAAACTCTCCACAGTCCTTGCATATTCCAACTTTTTTTCGTACCTTTGCTGCGAAAAATAATCAATTAGCATTATGAGAAATCTCTTTTTGGCAATCTTTGCCGCCATTGCATTGTCCGCTTGCGGACACAAAACAACTTCTGCACAGGAGAATCCCGTGCAGGACAATTTGCCCATCGTTTATATGACTCAGGAGATTTCTCCCGAAGCCCTGTTGCGTATCTATCATGCCTTGAATGTTACTCCCGAAGGCAAGGTGGCGGTTAAGATTTCCACCGGCGAACCGGGTGGACACCATTATTTGCAGCCGTCCCTTATTGCCGGTTTGGTGCAGGAGGTGAACGGCACAATCGTTGAGTGCAATACGGCGTACCACGGCAAGCGGTTTGAGAACGCCGACCACTGGCAGACCTTCCGTGACCACGGTTTTACCGCTATCGCTCCCTGCGACTTGATGGACGAAGAGGGGGAGATGCGTCTTGATGTGCAGGACACGGCTCATCTGCGCTACAACTTAGTGGGTAGCCACCTCGCCAACTATGATTTTATGATTAACCTTGCCCACTTCAAGGGGCATGCGATGGGCGGTTTCGGCGGTGTACTGAAGAACCAGTCTATCGGTATCGCTTCTCGTGCTGGAAAGGCATATATCCACACCGCCGGTTATACGGAAGATACGGAAATCATATGGGCACATACCTCTGACCAAATCGCTTTCTTGGAGTCTATGGCTGCTGCCGCACAGTCGGTACATGCTTATTTCGGCAATGGCGAGCGTATCGTCTATATTAATGTGGTCAATAACCTGTCTGTGGATTGCGACTGTGACGGTAATCCAGCCGCTCCAGAAATGCGTGACATAGGTATTTTGGCTTCGTTAGACCCTGTGGCATTGGATCAGGCATGTGTCGATTTGGTGTTCAATTACCCCTCCAAGGACGATGACAACGCTGCTGCTCTTATTGAGCGCATCAATTCGCGTCATGGCCTGCGTACGATCGAACGTGCAGCCGAGATTGGTTTGGGCAGTCGCGAATACAACCTTGTGCACATAGACGATGACCTGCTCGCCCTGTTGGACAGCAACGGCTATTCGTGCGTGGTGCGTAACCGCGGTATTACTGCTTCTTACACGCAACACGGTGTGCGCGACTTGCTGGCTTTGCAGGATAGCGACCGTTTATCAGGAGCTGTCATGGCGGACAAGATGGTTGGGCGTGCTGCTGCGTGGTTGTTGATAGCCGGCAAGGTGCGTGAGGTCTATACACATACGGTTTGCACGCCTGCCCGTGAGATGTTGGAGAATGCCGGCATCGTACTGCACGCGGATAATGAAGTGCCTTATATCGTCAATAAGCAGGGAGACGGTCAGTGCCCCTTGGACAGCCATCTAACTGAAGTTACCGACCTCATGGCCGCACTCGATACCATCCGGCTTTTCTATCAGTAACGGACCTTCTCGAATAGCGTAGCGGTCTAGTATTTCTAGAATTTCTATTCTATCTACTCATTAATGACAACACAAGAGGAGACTTCGGTCTCCTCTTGCTCATTGATTGCTTCTTGCCATTTACTTCACCTTCCTTCCTTTTGCTTCAAAGAGGTGGGGGGTATGGATAATTCGCTTGTGTTGTCGGATTAGATTATTTCACCTTTCCACAACTTTTGCAGGAAGTCGAAGACATTCATAATTTCAATATCTCCCGTGCGTCGGGTAAACGGATCTCGGGAAACAACGATGCAACGGCTGTTTGGAAACTCCTCTTTGTATTCTTTGAAATTGGCATAGTGCTTTGGCTGAATTTCCTCTGTAGATTTAATCTCAATGCCTACCTCCGCTTCGCCTAACACGGCATCAATCTCTTTGCCCTCGTATGTATGCCAGTAGCTCAGTTTCTTCCGATTATGTGTATAACCGATATATGCGTTCAATTCCTGCATCACAAAATGCTCAAAGCAATGCTCGAACTCCGAACTGTTTGGAGCCAGCGACTCCCGTTGCATCAAATAATTATATACTCCCACATCAAAATAATAGAATTTTGGGGCTTGCACCACTTTGCGCTTTAGCACTTTTGTATAAGCCGGCACCATAAACCCTAATAAGGTGTCTTCCAATATATTGTAGTATTCTTTAACGGTTTTAGCCGTAACGCCGCAATCGCTGGCTATATTGGCATAATTAACAATGTCGGTATTGCCGGTATTTTGAATATCCTCTGTATGACGGCTTGGTGGTCGGTTTATTCGTCTAAGGATAAAACGGATATGCTGTGGCCGGATATGACGTGGGTTTATATCATTGTTTACGATGTATGGAATTTCGCTTACACGTATAACTGCTTGCCTACTCACTCTTGGTTCTGCGGTATCGCTCTGCTTCTTGCTCCTACGATTGCTGCTCTTTGCTGGAACCGTGGTGGTTGGATTCAGAACCGTGCTAACACCCTCTGCATCTGGTGTATGTTTGCTCAGGTAGTTCCTTTGTTCCAAGAATGGCTCGTTAACCAAGGTGGTAAGCACAATGTATGGGCTACGCTGCCTTCGCTCTATGTAGGTAATGTATTGCCGGAGGTTGGTAGTGCTGAAGCTCCTATTGCTATTGGTACTATCAGTCACGCTGCGGCTGATCCTACGGCTATCACGATTGTTAGTGCTTTGGCATTGATTGTGAACACGGCTGCTTTCGCTTATATCATGTACCAAGCTTGCAAACGTCGCATCAATCCTTACACGACCGATGTCTTTGTCAATCAGAAGTACTACAAGGATGCCGTTGCTCGTATGGCTTGATCTGAAGATAAACTATCAAAAAGCGGAAAATCTCACTATTTTCCGCTTTTTTCTTGCAAACTGCAAATAAATTTGCACAATCCAAAAAAAAATAGTACCTTTGCAGTCGCAAACAATCTAAACCCGCTCAACCCTCTCAACCCGCTAAACAATGAAAAAATCAGACTTAATTCTCTTTATTGTTCTCGTCATTCTCTTTGGTGGACTAACCCTATATCGGCACTATCAACAACGCCCTGAAGGTGCCAAATACGATTTCGTCAGTATCTCTGAAGAGATACCCGATGTCCTTCTCGATATCCGCTATCACGGCACCTACAATTTCGTGGGCGCACGCGTGGTGGGCTATGACGAGCCTATTGCACTGATGACTCGCCAAGCCGTGGACTCACTTAAACGCGTGAGCGAGGACCTACAGCAACAGGGCTATCGCCTTAAGATCTTCGATGCTTATCGTCCTCAACGAGCGGTAGATCACTTTGTGCGTTGGTCAAAAGATGTGGCAGACACTATCAACAAACCCTATTTCTATCCCGATCTTGCCAAAGACCGCCTCTTTTCCGAAGGGTTTATCTGCGAGCGCAGTTCCCACACCCACGGCTCAACGGTCGATCTGACCCTCTTCGATATGTCCACTGAACGCGAAGTAGATATGGGCGGTACGTTCGACTGGTTCGGCTTTAGTTCGTATCCGACTTATACCGACCTCACGCCCGACCAACGGGCTATGCGTCAACTGCTTAGGGATGCGATGATGCGTCATGGCTTCAAGCCCTTTGATACCGAGTGGTGGCACTTCACCTTAGCCAACGAACCCTATCCCGATACGTTCTTCGATTTCCCTGTATCTATGCAATCCATTAGACAATAAATCACAAATCACCAATCACAAATCACCAATCCATGAAAAAATTAAGTCTTTTTTGTATAGTCCTTATCACACTTAGTGCTTGCGGCAAACGCTCTAATCCGGACGGCTTTAGTTGGGATAAAGCGACCGTCTATTTTCTCTTGACGGATCGTTTCTATAACGGCGACACTACCAATGACCACTCCTACGGCCGCGTGACCGATTATGGTTCGGAGCGTCTCAATGCTTCCACGTTCCATGGCGGCGATTGGGCCGGACTTTACCAAAAGATACAAGAGGGCTATTTTACGGACTTAGGTGTAGATGTTGTTTGGCTCACAGACCCCTACGAGCAGATTCATGGTTGGACAACAGGAAGTGGTGTTATCAACGACTTCCCTCATTATGGTTATCATGGCTATTATCCGCTTGATTATACCCAAACAGACGCTAATTATGGCACGGTAGAAGAACTGCATAAAGTCATTGATGCCTTTCACGAACAAGGTATTCGGGTGATGTTAGGGGCCAATATCAACGATGTGGGTTATCCTAATTTTGCGGATTATAATGCTTTCTACAGCAATGGCAATATCCTTGATGAACAGTGGCGGCAGGATAGGGGACAGGAGTATTTTGATACCTTGGCGAACGCCTACAACTGGCCGCGTTGGTTCACCGATAAATGGCTTCGTCGCCCCTTGACGGAAGAGCAACTAACCCAGTTGCCCGATCCCCGATTAGAGACTACCATCTATGGCTTGCCCGATGTGCTCACCGAAAAGACCGAGCCGGTGACGCTGCCTGTTTTTCTAATAGATAAGTGGAAAGTGGAAAGTGAAAGTGAGAGTGAAAAGTACACTTGGCCCCAAATGCAAGCTTTGCGCCAAAATATGAACCTTGCTCCCACGGAGTATGTTATTCGCTGGATTAGCGCTTGGGTGGAGGAGTTCGGTATCGACGGCTATCGTTGCGATGTGGTGGAATATGTCCATCCTTTCCGTTGGCAGCAACTCTATGAATCAACGAATGCCGCGCTCCAACGTTGGCGTAAGGCTCATCCCAACTCGCGTGCTTCGCAATGGACAGACGATATTTACTTTACGGGCGACCATGAAGATGCCTATATTACGCGCCTACCCGAATATGAGGCCGTCGGCTTTAAGTCGATGGTCAATATGGTCTTCCCCAAAGAGGGCAACCTCAACACGATTATTCCCGTTTGGCAGGCTTATGCTGATTCAATGAAACTTTGGCGCGAGCAAGAACACGAATGGTACCCGTTCTCCTACCTCAATAATGCCTATTTCCGTGATGCGGATAGCGAACACATGGATCGCTGCGCCGTCACTTTCTTGCTCTCGCCGGGAGCAGTGCAAATCTTTTATGGGGACGAGAACTGCCGCGAGATGTCTCACGCTCGCTTCAATGTTGATGCGGCTCAAGCCTTCCGCTCGGATATGCGGTGGATAGTGGAAAGTGAAAGTGAAAGAGTGGGGCGTATATACCGTCAATTATGTCACTTGCGCAAAGCCCATCCTGCCATTGGAGCCGGTGAACAAACCATCTTAGATAACCAAACCGTCCTCCGCACATTAGGTGCTGACTCGGTCACGATTCATTTAGATGCCAATCAAGTAATCATAAACTATAAAAACAATGAAAAAAACGATTCTCTTACTATTGACTTGCTGCCTGACGATTAGTCTTTCGGCACGTAACGAACAAATTATTCAAGACCTCAAACAAGACTATCACCGCATAGGGTGTAACTTGCACTCGTACGAATACCCGATAGCCGGTACGAACGGCTATCAGAACACACCGGCTCCGGAGGGCTATCAACCTTTCTATATCAGTCACTACGGCCGTCATGGTTCGCGTTCCGCTTGGGGCGATAAGCACTATACGGGCTTGCTCGATGTACTCTATAAGGCTGATTCGTTGGGTGTGCTCACTCGCACAGGAAGCGAACTGATACCCATCACCCAAGCCGTGATAGCGTCTTATAACAAAATGGACGGTCGTCTCACAGACCGAGGCGAACGCGAACACGCGGCTATAGCTAAACGGATGTACGAGCGTTTTCCGGAGGTGTTAAAAGGCGAGAATGTGTTTGTTCGCTCAATTGCGAGCATGGTACAGCGCTGTATCATCTCGATGTGCGCATTTACCAATAGCCTGACCAAGTGTAATACGGATATCTACTTCGATTTTGACACGGGCGAACAGACGCAGAAATATATCGACTGCGCAGGTAGCGATCAACCTGTTAAGGCAGCGCACGATAGTATCCAAAAAGCCTTGTTGGCGCGATTACCTTACGATAATTCCGTAGTGGTCAATCGTCTTTTCAAGGATACCACAGGTTTGAACCTCAATGTTCGCAAACTCCAACGCGACCTCTACGAGACGGCAGCCATCAGTCAGGACTTTGATATCGACTGCAATGTCTTCCGTTACATGGATACAACCACCGTCTATTATTATGTGATGGAGAAGACCTATTACATCTGCCTTTATTTCTGTAATATCCCGCAAGTGGGTGCTCAACGTTTGCATAATGCTAATATCGCTCTTGCTGAGTGGATCGATAAAGCCGATAAGGCTATTGAGGCAGGCGACTGCCAAGCAGACTTGCGTTTTGGGCACGACTATCCGATGCTGACGATCGTTAGTAACATGGGAATAGGGGAGATAGGCGGCAACGAATTACAACCCGAAGAGATTGAACAACAATGGATTGCACATCGTAATATCTGCATGGGGTCAAATATCCAGATGATTTTCTATCACAAATCACCAATCACAAATCACAAATCACCAATCACCAATCACAAATCACCAATCACCAATCCCAAATCAAACCCCGATATCCTTGTAAAAGTGTTATACAACGAGATAGAGCGTCCCATTATGGGCCTTACTCCGGTGCAGGATTGTTACTACCGCTGGGAGGACGTGAAAGCCATGTGGCAGCAGAAACTGTAACTTTTTGCAAATTTTGCGCATATTTTTTTATTTTTGCTTGCATATTTGAGAAAAAAGTTGTACCTTTGCAGCGCAAACTGCAAAAAACGAGAAATATGGTTTATAAATAGTTAAAACTATGAAAGCAATAGTATCTTTAGATGGAATATGGGGATTTCTGCAATCCTTATCTTTGTCAACAAACAATAAAGTATGGTTGGCTGATAAATTGATAGAGTCCAGCAAAGAGGATCAGTTGTCTATCAAAAAAGCGCAACAAGAGAAGTATATTCGAGAAAGTCTCGGGCGTGCTTGGAAAGAAATGAAAAAGGCTGAGCAAACAACTACTCCTCTTCCTAACGCCTACGATTTAGTTGTTCAACTCTAATTTTCTATAAATAAGATAACTGACGAAGAAATAACCCTCAAATTATTAGCCATTTACGATAAGAGCGAGATAGATAATATTTCTGAATCTTATCTTAATTGGTTATTGAAACAAATAACAGAATAATTAACACCCGCCTATGATTGATTGACCGGCATCGTAAAGGCGATGCATGACATATAAAATATAGCGTTGTAAGCCCAACTTGAGTTTTGAAAACTGGACACTTTCAAACTTATTTACGAATCAAGCACGGTTTATGCACGCTCACGTTATCCGCGTGAGTTTTCCGTGCATTTTATTTGATTCGTATAGGTAGTCCAGAACCTCAAAACTCAAATGAAGCGAACGAAAGTTCACGCTTTTTCTATGCTTATTAGTTAACCAAAATATATTAACTATGGAGGAAGCCGAAACGCCATAAGTGAGTAGGCAAAATAAAACAAAAACACTTTATGAAAAAACTTTTATTTCTTTTTGTGGCTCTCGTAGCCACCACCACCCTTTGGGCAAGTAACACCATCACCTACACCGCAACGGAAAAGTTACCGGAAACGACAGATGAATGGAGTGTCGGTCTTCACACGAATGCCTTCAATGTGGAAATCATCTCTCACGAATTTTCCAACGGTGTAGGAACGATTACCTTTGCAGGCGAAGTCACAACAATTGGATGGCATGCTTTCTATAGTTGCTCTGATTTGACATCAATCGTTATTCCCAATTCCGTCACAACGATTGAAGTGGCTGCTGTCCTGTGGTGCGAAGGTTTGATCTCTATTGATGTAGATGCTGCTAATACGCATTATTGCTCAATTGACGGAGTATTATTCAATTATGCCAAAGATACACTTATTCAATATCCTGCGGCTAACACTCGAACAGAATACACTATTCCCAATTCCGTTACAACGATTGAGTATTCTGCTTTTGCTTATTGTGGAAGCTTGACTTCAATCGTCATTCCCAACTCCGTCACAACAATTGGAATTAATGCTTTTGCTGAGTGCAGAGGTTTGACCTCTATTACCATTCCCAATTCCGTCACAACGATTGGAGGGAGTGCTTTCTCTGGCTGCACATCACTACCCATAATTGATAATTTGCGTTATGCTGATACCTATTTGGTGGGAATAGTAGAAGAATTATCAACTTACACTATTAAAGAAGGAACAAAATGGATTGGAGATTTTGCTTTCGCTTTTAGTGGTGTAACATCTGTCACTATTCCTAATTCCGTCACAACGATTGGAGAGGATGCTTTCTACGAATGCTCAAGTTTGACCTCTGTCACAATTGGTAATTCCGTTACAGAGATTGGAAGAATGGCTTTTTCTGATTGCACAGGTTTAACATCCGTTACCTTTCCCAATTCCGTTACAACAATTGGAGATTATGCATTCCAAAGTTGCTCCAGTTTGACATCCGTCGCCATTGGCAATTCTGTCAAAACGATTGGAGAGAGAGCATTCTTGCTTTGCAACGCTTTGGTCTCTATTGATGTAGATGCTGCTAATACACATTATTGCTCGATTGACGGAGTATTATTCAATTATGCCAAAGACACACTTATTCTATATCCTGCGGCTAACACTCGAACAGAATACACTATTCCCAATTCCGTTACAACGATTGGGTATAATGCTTTCCGCGAATGCTCAAGTTTAACCTCCGTCACCATTCCCAACTCCGTCACAACGATTGGAGAGTGTGCTTTCTATTGGAGCGAAGTTTTGAACTCGATTACTTGTTATGCCGTTACTCCTCCAGAGTGTGTGTGGTCTGTTTTCCGTGGCATAAGTCAAGATGCCAAAGTGTACGTCCCTGCATCCGCCTTGGTTGATTATCAAAGTGCTGAGGTATGGAAAGATATGCTGCTCCTTCCTATTGCAGCTGATGTCACACCTATGGATGACGAGAATCCTATCGTTACCCCAACCGATCAAGACGTGACCATCACTTGGGCTATTACCGATGGGACAGACACTTACACGTTAACCATCTCCCAAAATGGTGTGACAGTTTGTGTGCTGACCTTCAATGCTGATGGACAACTGATCAACATAGCCTTTGCTGCTCCCGGTCACAATGGCGCACACCAAGCACCGGCGGCTACGCTTACCGCGCAAGGTTATCAGTTTACGGTAACGGGTCTTACTCCCGGCACTGACTACACCTATAGCGTTACGGCTACCGATGCCGGAGGTCAGACGATTGCCGAACATAATGGCAACTTCAGCACAACCGGCAGTACTCCAACGTCCATAAATGAGGTGTATGATGCACAACCCTCGATGCACAAAGTGCTCCGCAATGGTCAAATCCTGTTAGAGCGCAATAACGCCACCTACACCCTTATGGGGCAGAAGGTGAGGTAAAACGAGTTTAGCAGGTTTAACTGGTTTAGCAGGTTTAGTTACCAATATTCCTATATCATTTACTTATAAAGTAAAGAATATAAACTCTCTCTTCCATCGCAGCCTCTCGGGGTTGCGATGGTTGTGTTTGCGTTCTTTTGTAAATGTCTTTTGCCTCTAATGTAAGTGTAATAACGTTACCTGACAGAAGGATGACAAAAGGATCACCGAAGGGTTACCGAACGGTCTTCGTCTTTTCCTACATTCGTTGACACTTTCCTAAGTTAAGGGCGCGTCCGATGCGTACGATGCGTACGATACGCCTACTACTTCACCCACGCGTACGTGTATAGATAAAGCCATCGGACGCACAGGACGCACCGAACGCAGAGCCAACCGCTACACAAGGTGCGGACAGTTGCGGACAGCGGACAGTTGTTTCTTAATATATACACATACGCGCGAGTGGGGATTATAAAACAACTGTCCTCAACTGTCCGCGTCCGCAGTATATCATGTAGTTTTGTAGCGTGTCTGTTAACGTAGCACTAACGTAGCATAATATGCCCTGTGTTGGCTTGACAAATCCCCTGCGTTGGGCGTACAAAAACACTATCCTCGCAAGGTGTGTAGCGCAGCATCTACGGAGCATCCACACAGCATCC
>JAZLHD010000104.1:0-3865 GCA_045616645.1 Paludibacteraceae bacterium | reverse complement strand
ACAAGAGCGACGACCTACGGAGAGTACTTGTTCAATACGCTGATCATCCAGCATGGCGAGTAGAACGCCTTCGCCTACATAGCCGGTAGCACCGGTAAGAATCACTTTCATATTTTTGCTTATTGATTAATGCTTATTGATAGTTCTATGATGTTTATATTTTCCGTCATTGTGGCAATATGTTTAGTCCGGCTGGGGTCATCAGTCCACGTTTAATCAATTGATGGCAACGTTCTATGTTTAGTTCCGTCCAATGCGAATGCTTGCGACGTGGTGAAAAGCGCTGTAAGCATCCGGGGCCCTCGGGATTCTTTCTTACAGTAGAATCAATCCAGCCAAAGCACAAGGCTTCTTCTACAACATCTATATAACGGACAACCTCATACCCATCGATGTATAATGGAGTCTTAGAGCGGGAACATAACACCCACACTTCCTTCTCTATAGCGGCGTTGTTCGTTAGCCACTCACGGAAATCTTGTCTGCTATACGGATAGAGGATATTCATGGGCTACAACGTGTTTACAATCTTTTTACAGCCTTCGACTAAATCGCGATAGGTAGTTTCAAAATCTCCTGTGTACCATGGGTCGGCTACATCGCGATCAAGGAGCAGTCGGACTATATCCGTCACTTTTGGTAAGTTGCGAAGGTTATACCGTTCCATGCAAATGATGTGGTCAAAGCGGTCGTAGTCCGCCATCGTAATCTGCCGCGCCGCATGGCGAGTGAAGGGAATGCCATGAGCCGTGAGACAACGCTTTGCCGGAGGATAGATGTCGTTCCCTATCTCCTCGGTGGATGTGGCGCACGAGTCGATGTAAAACTCATCGGCTCTGCCGGCTTCATTGACCATATGTTGTAATAGCATTTGCGCCATCACCGACCGGCATATATTCCCATGACAAACGAAGAGGATTTTAGTCATTGTCATACTTGCAGTAACTTTAGCGACCGCAAAGGTACAAAGAATTTTTGGAATAAGCAAAAAAAAATTACTTTTGTTTGCTATTTTAATAAAAATTCTGGTAGTAGCTTCGAAGTGGATGCGTTAGCAGACGGTGCCCTCGACGATACGGATCCTTTGTGTGTAATCATTCGTCTCGCAGAGCAAAACACTAATTTTCTCTACAAAAGTATGAATAATGAAGACTTTTTGTAAAAATATTTGTGTATGTCAATATTTTTTAGTAATTTTGCACACAAAATTACAAAGTTATGATAACAAAGGATGAAATTAAGGCTTTATTACTCGACCTTGAGAATGATCGTGTAGAGCGTACAATCAGCACAACCAATACAGATAAGTTTGGTCAAGCCATTTGCGCTTTTGCAAATGACTTACCCAATCATAAGAAACCCGGTTACCTGTTTCTTGGTGTCAATGATGATGGTACAATTCATTCAATAGATGTTACAGATGAGTTACTAAAAAATGTGGCTGCTATTCGTACGGATGGAAACTTGCATCCGCAACCTAGTATGGTTGTCGAAAAAGTATCATTACCAGAAGGAGATATAGTAGTTATAGAGGTTCAACCACATGCTTTTCCTCCAGTTCGCTATAAAGGTCGTATATGGATACGTGTAGGTTCTCGTAAAGGCATCGCGAGTGAAGCCGATGAAAGAATCTTGATGGAGAAAAGACGTTCAAATGTGACATCTTGGGAGAACGAGCCGTGCCTTAATGCAACAATAGAAGATATTGACATAGAGATATTCAGAAATATCTATCTTACTAAGGCAATGACAATGGAAGATATTGCCGAAGAAAAACGTGACATACGTTATCTTCTTTCATCTTTTGGGTTCTACGATACGCAATATGACTGCCCGACAAATTTAGGGATATTGTTTTTTGCACGTAACTTGAGGAGGTTTATTCCTCATGCTTATGTCCAATATGTTCGTATGAAAGGAATAGGGCGTGTAGGAGAAATTTTGACGGATATTGAATTCAAAGATAATCTATGCAAAACATTAGAAAAACTAGATGCTTTTATAGGGACAACTATAGTTAATCCTCATCCTGTTAAAGTAAGTGCCTTAAGAGAAGATACTATTATTGATTATCCAGAATGGGCAACGCGAGAATTATTGATGAATGCTATCTGCCATAGGGACTATGCAGCAAGAGGTCCGATACAATTCTACCAATATGATGATCGAATAGAAATCCAAAATCCTGGTGGGCTATATGGACGTGCTAATGTCGATAATTTCCCCAATGTAAACGATTATAGAAATTTGCTTGTAGCTGAAACGATGAAGGTTCTTGGCTATGTAAACAGACACAGTAAAGGCGTTCTTCGTGTACAAAATGAACTTCAGGCAAATGGTAATGGTTTACCCGAATATGATTTCAGTTTTCAGACTGCTGTATGTGTTACAGAGAGAAAAGCAAAACGTGAAAATGGTGTTTTAAATGGTGTTTTACAAAACTCTGAAAATAAGGAAGATAAGACAAATGTCAATACTGATGATGTTTTAAGTGGTGTTTTAAATGGTGTTAATGATGTTTTAGTTCGTCAACCACAAATGGTTCAAGATGTATATCGGTTAATCAAAATGAATCAAACCATTAAGATTGATGCTATAGCAGATAATCTTGGAGTCGGCTCAAGTTCTATTGATCGTGCCATTGCCACATTAAAATCTTTGGGTTTATTAGCACGAGAAGGCAGAGCACATGGGAAATGGAAACTTGAACTGTAACTTTTTTAACATACTCGCGAGCGTCGCCCACCGGCAAGCGAGCGCGCGATATAATAAAAAGGAGGGTTCGTCCCTCCTTTTATATTGTTGTATATCGTTGTCCTATCGGCACGCGATATTTGCCCAAGAGTGGTCAGTAACATCAAAATCCTCGTACTCGTCATAGATGTCACCCCAATCTAAATCGCTAACATTTGCGGTAAAGCTGGAGCGGTGAGCAACCTTTACATTTACTTGTTTGTTGAGAGGCAGATTGCCAAAATCGAAACCAAAAGAAATACTTAACTGTGCCATGATTTTATTTGTTTTAATGTTTAACATTTGCGTTTAAAGCCGTTAGCGTTTGATATAACCTTTACGGTGCTTTACGAGTGTTGTCGCATAGCGAGCAAGACAAGGTTTTTGTCAAAAATACTACCTGCCACAGCAAGAACTGAGCGAAGCGAAGTCTTGCCGTGGCAAGGTGGAGATTTTTGAGGTACGTTACAAAATTCACATGACCTTTTCCCCTCGATAGATAACTCTAACTTTGCACCGAAAAGGGTGTGTCAACTCGTATCGCTAATGGCTTGTTTCGAACGCCTTTGTTGAACATCCCCCGGACAAATGAAATCATAGCACGTTAAGCCAATTCTAATTGGTATTTCTTTCGATTTTGGTGAACTGCCCGAAACCAATAAGTATCTGTTTATATAATGTCCATCCTTACGCCAAGGAAGAGTTTATTTTGGTCTGGTTTCAAATGAACGATTGACTGGTTAAGCGCATTTATCCCCTTAATCCTAAGGGGAACATAAGGGGTTGAGCCACCCGCACCGGATTGAGGTGCTCCTTAAAGTCACCCCGGCTGCCAAAGAGCAAAAATTTTATCGCCTTCTTATATAAAATTTTTAGGGGCATCCGTTTTCTTCCCAATGAAATGGGAGTGAGGGCTAAATTGCGTAAGCTCGTACCATCCTTAGGAGCAGTAGGAGCCACAGCAAAAGAAAATTCGCGTAAGATGATATAAGTAGGCATAGCTACGCCAATAGCATCCACAGCGAGAAATAATAAGCGAACGACCGAGCCGAAGCTGACCGGAATAAAGTTACGAGAAGTCAGCGAGGCGAGGGAGAGAGCTTATTATTAAGCCTTTTTCAACTGCTAACAA
>JAZLHD010000103.1:0-4325 GCA_045616645.1 Paludibacteraceae bacterium | reverse complement strand
TTGTATCTCCTAAAAAGGCAATAGATATTGCCACACCCAAAGACGAACTTCCATTTCCAAAGAAAAAATAACCTTTGTTTGATAACGAAATTAATAAATCACAAATAACTAATCACAAATGAAAAATCTATTCTTATTATTTGCCCTCCTGACGCTGAGCGTGGGGATGTGGGCAGAAAATTCTGTCATTACTTTTACTTCAACCGCTAAGTTATATCCCGGAGAAAGGGATGAATGGATTAAAGTGCATAATAAAAGGCTAGAAATTGCAATGGATTATCCCGGACTTATGCAATACTTACTCGAACCCGACGACTTTCTTCACGAAGTGTATGAGATAGGGATTGGATTTTTCTCTACCGGCAATTTTCTCGATGCCACTGGTCAACCATTGGGTTATTCGTATAATTATAGCATGGAGCAGCACTATGGTACTATTACATTTAATGGCGAGTTAGTGACTATAAATGAAGTTTTCCGTGACTGTCTATCTATGACCTCCATTGCTATCCCCGCCAGTGTAACAACGATTGGAGATTGTGCGTTTAGGGGGTGCAACCATTTGACCGATATCTATGTGTCTTGGATTTCAACTCTGCCGATATTGGGTAATGATGTGTTCTATGGGGCCCCTATTAATACCGCCACCTTGCATGTTCCTGCCGGCTCGTCGGCACTATATAAAGCTGCTGACCGATGGCAAGACTTTGGTACTATTGTAGAATATGGTTCATTGGCTGATGTTAAAACTGCTGCTATAGCAGAAATAGATGCCGCCATTGTGGATGTTACTGATGCCGCTATTCTTGCTATCGCGAAAGACGCTAAAGATAATATCAATATCGCCCCAACCGTAGAACGAGTGGATATTATTAAGGCACAAGCATTGGCAGAGATTGGTTTTGCCAAAGCTAAGATTGCTGCTATCGGAGAGATTGATTTAGCCATTGAAGGTGTTACTGACGAATATATTATAGCCATTGCGGTTGATGCTAAAACGGACATCCCAAGTGCAAAAACCATAGAGGCAATAAATTTTGTCAAGACCTTAGCCATAGCCAAAATTAATGCTATTAAAGAAATCAATGATGCTATCAAAGATTTGACCCTCTTCTCCGCAGAAGAGAGTTATATCGACTTTATAAAATCGTCCATTCAGCAAGGTGATGATGTAAATTTAATCCAAGAAGACAAGAAACTGGGTTTGGACTATATCGCCTTGCACGATGCTAAATTAGCCGCTATTGCAGCAGTAAAGCATGATATGGGTGACTATGCCGAGAGCGAAGCCATATACAACTTTATCGGTGGTCCGGCTATCGAAGAAGCCGTTGATGCCGACAAAGTTACTGAGGCAAAAAATGCCGCCCTTGCTAAACTGGAAGAATTTAGTCAGGTATTGGGTGCTGCCAATATGGCCGGCTATAAGAAAGGCAAAGAGGACGGCATTGAGGAAGCCCTTGGCGCAATGGGCGAACCTTGCACCGACTGTATGGCAGTGGAGGTCACCGACGGAACAACAACTGTCACCCTCTATGCGCCTACGGGGGTGGACTATATCAAGAAATAGTTGAAAGTTAAAAGAAAATCAATATGCGTAAAGTATTTTTATTTATTATGATTGTGTGCAGCGCAGCAGTCGTGCACGCAGACGAAGTAAATGCCGTTAAGGTGACACAAAACGGCACAACCGATTGGTATCAGTTCGACAACACCAATCGGATACATGTTTCCATTACTGACGGAAACCCCGTGTTTCCTACCAAGTCGTACGACCTCGCTGACGGCAATCTGCTGACGGGATTTGGTACGGTTCCACCTGAGCCCATCAACGTCAGTTACATCGACGAACAGGGCGAAACACAAACCACCGACGCTTGGGAAGTCAAGAACGCTACCGAGCGAGTTATGTGGGGCACTACCGGTGAAACCACGTGGTATGTCGTTACCAGCGAAGATGTGAAACTCAATGCAGGTGCGCTCTGCAATGGTGATGTTCGTCTTATCCTTGCCGATGGGGCAAAACTCACTACCAAAGGAGAATACACCAATCAGACTCCGGGTATCTATGTAACCGACGAAGGCAACTCGCTGACTATCTATGCCCAATCTACAGACCCCGACCAAATGGGGAAACTGATTGCCAATGGAAGTGGCTCTGCTGCCGGTATAGGTGGTGCCAAAGGAGGTAGCGGCTCTCATATCACCATCAACGGTGGTATAATTACGGCAAACGGTGGATCTTATGCTGCCGGTATAGGTGGCGGACACGATGGTAACGGCACCTATATCACTATCAACGGCGGTGTGATTACAGCAACCGGAAAAGATAGCGGTGCCGGTATAGGTGGCGGCGGAAGCGGCTATGGCAGAAACATCACCATCAATGGCGGTACGATAATAGCAACGGGCGGAAATCATTATGGTGTAGGTATTGGCAGTTCTAAAGAGGGCGAGGACTATAACATCTATATCTCCGATGCGTATGTGTTATATGTAGGTGAAAATGAAACGCTTACCGATGTTGACATCGTGGCTCACACCTCTGCAACAGACCTGTCAGAAGACATAGAGAAACGCTATACGAAGATTGAGGGATTGGCTACGCCTTATACGCGCGATGTGACCAAAGACCAATGGGGAACGGTTTGCCTGCCGTATGCAGCCACTTCTTTCAGTGGCGCAACCTTTTACAAGGTGAACTACTTTGATGGCTCGGATAAACTCTATATTGAACCGGTTACTACCCTTGCAGCAGGTATGCCGTATATCTTTGAGGCAACGGCTACAGGTACGCTTACCATCAACCATGAGGCAACTACACCTTTGGCTTATGGTGAAGCCGGTAACGAGGGCGATCTGTTTGGTTCGTTTGCAAGAAAGGTTATCGCTTCCGATGGCAATATGGCTGCTATCTCCGGTGGGCAAGTCGTAATAGTAGAAAATGGCTATAAGCTCACTGTTCCTGCTTGCCGTGCGTATCTGGATATGACCGAAGTACCCACTACCGAGCAACCTCACAGCGCACCGCTCCGCGTGATGGGCGCACGTCAAACACCAACAGACAATGCATCATTGCATCATTCCAACAATAGCCACGCAAGGGGCGCATCATTCAAAATATTAAAGGACGGTCAGTTCCGCATTGTGAAAGATGGAAAGATGTATAACGCACAAGGCATCGAAGTTCAATAAGTAATAAACACTAAGCAATTATGAAAAATCAATATAAAGCTCCTCTATGTGAGGAAATCAAAGTAGTAAGTAAAATGACGGAATTGCAATCCGCCAGTCCTGTGGGTAATGTTTACCTGCCGGTAGCTAACAAAGGTGATGATGTCATCGCCGACTAAGTGAATCAACATTATACATCAAACATTAAACAATTTATACTCATGCGTAAACTAACAATTTTATTCGCCCTCCTGACGCTGAGCGTGGGGTTGTGGGCAGCCCAAATAATCTCCAATGTTGATTACATTGATGCTAATGGTCAGCAAAAAAAAGTCACTACTGCATTCGTAATTGAGGATTCATCCCCTTTAGAGGAAGGTTGGTATGTAGTTACAGGCACGGATGTACAAACCGGCAGTCTTGTCTGTACGGGTGATGTTCACCTTATCCTTGCTGATGGTGCTAAACTCACCGCAACAGGGAATGAGGGTCAAGCTGGTATCCAAGTTTCCGGCTTAGGCAACTCGCTGACTATCTATGGGCAAACGGCTCTGTCGGGTCAACTGATAGCAAGAGGAGGAAAATATGCAGCCGGAATAGGTGGAGGACATCAGCAACCCGGCTCTAACATCACCATCAACGGTGGTGTGATTATAGCAAATGGTGGAAATAACGCAGCCGGTATAGGTGGAGGTGATCAAGGCGATGGCTCTAACATCATCATCAATGGCGGTAAGGTGATCGCTACGGGTAATAATACTACTGCTGATGGCATTGGTGGTGGAAATAAAGGTCCCGGCTCCAGTAATATCTTTGTAGCAACTAACCTTATCGTTAAAGCGGGTGATTACGAGAATCCGACTGATGTGATTGAGAATAATGGTGGCGACCTCGCATACGATTTAGTGGATCAAAGATATGTAACTATCAAATTAGACTTGACCCCCTACAAGACGGATGCTATCAATGAGATTGATTTGGCCATCGAGGGTGTTACCGACGAGATTATGCTTGCTGTTGCTACTAAAGCAAAAACGGATATTGGAAATGCTACAACTTTGGCGGATATTATTGCTATCAAGACCTTAGCCTTAGAAAAACTGAAAGATCTTTATCATATTCTAATCGCTCGTCAAGGCATACGGAATGCT
>JAZLHD010000102.1:0-20178 GCA_045616645.1 Paludibacteraceae bacterium | reverse complement strand
GAGCTCGGCTACGCTTCAAACCGCAGGGCAAAGTTAGTGATTTGTATTATACGGCAAGGCGATAACGGAGAAATCTTATCCTGCAATTTGACCTATAGCGACATACCTAGACAAAAAATCCTGCAAATTGACCTATACGCCGAAATATAACAGAAAACAATGAAACAAGTCCTTATCACCGGTGCTAACAGTTTTGTGGGCACCAATATAGAAAAATGGTTGCTTCGGGTTCCGGGGGAGTTTGAGGTGGATACCGTTGATACAATGAACGAAGTGTGGAAGCAGGCGGACTTTACGAAGTATGACGCTGTGTTCCATGTTGCGGGCATTGCGCACGTTGCCCCAAGCCCGAGATGGCTCCTCTTTACTATAAGGTGAACCGTGACCTTGCCATCGAGGTGGCAAAATGGGCGAAGGAGCACGGGGTGAAGCAGTTCATCTATATGAGCAGCGGGATTGTGTATCACGCCAGCAAGTCGCTCAAGGGTAGCGTGAAGACTCTTGAGACAGTGCCTCAGCCGAATGACTTCTATGGCGACTCGAAGCTGCAGGCGGAGAAGGGGCTTCGCGAGCTTAGTGGTGAGAGGGTAGAGGTTAGAGAGGCTGGGGATTTTAAGGTGTGCATCTTGCGGCCGCCTATGATTTATGGCCCCGGAAACAAGGGCAATCTGCCCCGGTTGGGATATCTGGCGACAAGAGTTCCAGTGTTTCCCGCTTGGCACAACAAGCGCTCGATGCTCTATGTGGGCAATCTGGCAGAGTTTGTAAGGCAGATTATTTTGCGTGAGATGTCGGGAACGTTCTTCCCTCAGAATGCTGAACTGGCGGATACCGTTGAGATAGTGCGCCACTTTGCCAAGGAACACGGCCATCGCATCTGGATTTCGCGCATCTTCAATCCGCTGGTATGGCTCGGCTCATTCTTCCTGCCCGCCATCCCCAAGATGTTCGCCGACTCCTACTACGTCCCCGAAATGAGCAAATACGACTTCGACTACCAACTGGTGTCGTTCGAAGAGAGCCTGAAGGGGTTGGAGATTAGGAAGACGATGGTTTAGAGGTTAGAGGTTAGGGAGTTTGGGGACTTGGTTTAGGGCGATGATTGTTGAAAATTCATTCTCTAATCACTAACCTTACTCCCTCTAACCACTAACCTTACTCCCTCTAACCACTAACCAAATCTCTCTAACCTTTAAAATAATAAATTTATGAAACAGAATACATTCCGGGAGTTGGAGGCTTATAAGGAGGGTAAGATGCTCGTTAAGGAGGTTTATCGGCTTCTGAAGAAGTTTCCGAAGGAGGAACAGTATGCGATGTGTGATCAGCTGAGAAGGGCTGTCATTTCAATAACATCGAACATTGCAGAGGGAAGTGGACGGGCTTCAAGCAAGGAGAAGGTTCACTTTCTGGAAATCAGTTACGGAAGTCTGATGGAAGTGTTGAGTCAGATGGACGTGGCTTGTGACTTGGATTATATAACAAAAGAAGAATTTAATAACATCGAGGTGATGGTGGAGAATGTAGGACGTCCCTTGTCGGGCTTGCGCTCTTATTTTGAGCGAAAGGCTCCTCTAACCCATCTCTAACCCCTAACCTTAAAATGTACAAAATAACAAAACGTTTTTTCGACGTGCTGTGCGCGCTCATTGGCATCATCGGCACATCGCCTTTGTGGATTGTCGGGATTGTGGGGATTCTGGTCTCGGACTGGGGCCCGATTTTCTATACCGCCCATCGCATCGGCAAGGACAACAAGCCCTTCAAGATGTATAAGTTTCGCTCGATGAGGGTGTTGCGCGAGGCGCGAGTGGGTGCGGAAGCGTCGCTGAGGCCGGAGGAGGACAGGATTTTCCCGTTCGGGCATTTCATCCGCAAGGTGAAGATTGACGAGCTGCCGCAGCTGCTGAATATCTTGAATGGTACGATGAGCATAATTGGTCCGCGTCCGGTGGCGCAGGATCAGTTCGAGATGTTCCGCTACGGCAAGTGGAACGAGGCGGCAAAGGTGCCGGTGGGGTTGAGCGGTCCTGCGGCTCTGTATGATTTCATCTATGGCGACCAGTTCACTGACGAAGCGGAGTATATGGCGAAGGTTTATCCCACCCGCAGGGAGCTGGAATACACCTACGTGCAGAAAGCCGGTTTCTGGTATGATGCAAAGATGATTGTTTATACCGTCATCTGCATCTTGTATTCCGTCTGCGGCAAGGAATGCACCTGGATTCTCCGCGAATTTCTGCAGGATGCTCGCGAAAGCAATCCTGAAATTGACGTGATGCCGAAAAGGTGAGAAACTTCGTAGAACAATGGTATGACAATCTCCCGCCTCACAACATATTCCCCCGCAGTTCTCGCATCTTTTGACGTCTTGATGCACGAGCTCAGCGCGACATCGTATTGCGATGGGGCTAAGCTTGCAAGAGCTCTTTCGGACAGCAACAGCATTGTCTTGGTAGCTGTTGAGGATGAACGGATAGTGGGAACAGCTACCTTGTGCGTCGCCCATACTCCTGAATTTACTCTGGGGTTCGTTGAAGCGGTGGTGGTGCTGCACGAGTACAGGGAACGGCACATTGCGGAGAGCCTTATGGCTGAACTCCTGCAACAGGCAAAGGCTGCCGGAGTCCAGCAGCTGCATCTGACCAGTAATCCGCAGAGAGTGGCTGCAAACGGGCTGTACCGGAAGTTGGGCTTTGAACGGAAGGAGACGAATGTTTATATTATGTTATGTGACAATACGGATTAACGGAAAGAAATACTTTTTTATATGACCCACGAAGAAAGTTGGAACCAGAATTTTGGGCTTCTCAAAGCTTATATTGAGGAACATCATCACCTGCCTGATAAAAAGAAGATGGAGAACCGCGGGTTGCTTTCGTGGGCGAAGTACCAGAGAAAACGGATCAAGACGAGGGCTCTGGATGATGAGAAAGTCAGACTGTTCGAGGAGTTGATGGATAGCCGGTCTAATGAACATACTGGCGGAAAAAGAAAAAAAGAAAATATGCAATTAATGATTGACTATGAAGATAGATAAGGAATTGCTGGATAATCTTTTTGTTCAGGCTGAGATGAGTCACTCGAATATGTGCAACATTTCATATGTTGATTTGTAAAGTTTTAACCGAAAAATATTGTTTTTATGAAATACTTGATAGTAGTAGCGCACCCTGACGACGAAGTGCTCGGAGCGGGGGCTTCGATTAAGAAATGGACCGCCAACGGTGATGTCGTTGATGTGTGCATTATGTGCACGGAGGCGAAAGCTCGCGCTTTCCGCCCTAATGATAGTGAATTGGAAGACGATACGCACAAGGCTATCAAGAGCCTTGGTGTGGGGCACATTTACGAAGGGTCGTTCCCGAATATCGAGATGAACACTGTGCCGCATCTGAAGCTGGTGCAGTTCATTGAGGCGGCTGTTAAGGAAAGTCAACCGGACATCGTGATTACCCATCATCCTGCCGATACTAACAACGATCATTTGCAGACCTCAATGGCGTGCCAGGAGGCAGTCCGTATTTTCCAGAGGAGGTCAGATGTCAAGCGCATCAAGGAGTTCTGGTATATGGAAGTGCCATCTTGTACCGAATGGAAAATCAACAATGGATTGAATACGTTCAACCCGAATTGTTTCGTAGAGGTAGGCAAAGAAGGTGTAGAAGCCAAGATACAAGCTTTGGAAATGTATCGTGGCGTGATGCGTCCTTATCCACATCCTCGTTCAGTAGAATACATCACTGGTCTTGCCGCAATGCGAGGCGGCCAATGGGGTTTGAACTATGCCGAGGCGTTCGAGGTGGTGCTGAGGCAGTATTGACTCAGCGCGTTTTTTTAGATAAATTGCTGATATGAAGATAGATAAATCATTGCTTGATAATCTGTTGGCTCAGGCGGCTTCTAATCCGCGGCTGAGGCAGAGTTGTGATCTGCGCACTTCACCTGAAGATTCATCCCAGCGTGTGCTGAACGCATTGCTGCCGGGGACGACAATATCCATCCATCGGCACACAAAGTCCACCGAGACATTCGTGATACTTCGCGGAAAGTTGGAGGAGATTTTCTACGAAGAGGGACGCGAGACTTCCCGAATACTGTTGGAAGCTGGAGGTGATGTGCAGGGGTTGTGCATTCCCCTCGGCCAATGGCACACCGTCAACGTCCTCGAACCGACCGTAATCCTCGAATGTAAAGACGGCAAGTATGAACCGTTGGCTACCGAAGATATGATAGAGGGGTGACGAGATTGCGCAAAACGCGTGTCGGTAGTGTCCGTGTAACAATTTTTGCGTTCCGGGATAGAAAGTGTTTGGATAATGTTTTGTAACTTTATTAGTTAGTAGAAGTTTTCGACGGAAAATATATCGTTTATGGACAAACCATCCAAGAGGATTTTTCTGTGTCTTGCTCACATGAGCGAGGAAGGTGTGGAACAAAAGTATATCAAGAAAGCCTTTGATGACAATTACGTGGCACCGCTCGGACCTAACGTGGATCAATTCGAGGCGGAACTTGAGGCGTTCGTGGGTGAGAATAAGCGCGTCGTGGCTCTGTCCTGCGGGACGGCTGCGGTGCATCTGGCTCTCATCAACTGCGGCGTGAAGGCGGGCGACGAGGTTCTGGTGCAGAGCTTCACATTCTGCGCAAGCTCCCATCCTATCACTTATTTGGGTGCGAAGCCTGTGTTCGTGGGCAGCGAGCCTGAGACTTGGAATATGGACCCTATCTTGCTTGAAGCCGCCATCATCGACCGCAAGGCGAAGACGGGCAAGTACCCGAAGGCGATTATTTCGGTGGCGTTGTACGGTATGCCTTACGATTGCTCGCGGATTATGGCGATTGCCGGCAAATACGGCATTCCGGTGATTGAAGATGCCGCCAATGGTTTCGGCTCGAAGTACAAGGGTCAGGTGTTGGGAACTTTCGGTAAGTACGGTGTTTTGTCGTTCAACGGCAACAAGATGATCACCACTTCCGGCGGTGGTGCGTTGATTGCCGGCAGTGACGAGGAGTGGCGCGAGGTGATGATGTACGCCACACAGTATCGCGAGAGTTATCCTTATTATCAGCACGAGAAGATTGGATTCAACTACCGCATGAGTAATATCTGCGCCGGTATCGGTATCGGTCAGATGACCGTGGCTTCAAGCCATATCGCACACCATCGTCATATCGCTTCTCTGTATGAAAAGGCGTTTGCCTCAATTCCTGGTATTTCCTTCCACAAGGGTCCGGACTGGGCTGCTGAGGGAAGCAACTACTGGCTGAATACGATTACCGTTGATCCTTCAGTTCACGTTGTCGGGCAGGAGAATGCGTATGCTTCCATCGTGTCAGGCGCTGTCGGCGGGGCCGCTGGTGTTATCCACGCTGCTTCATCCGCCCACACCGACTGCGAGCCGAATGCCAACGTGGAAGCCCTGCGCGTGTATCTCGACAATGCCGGCATCGAGGCGCGCCCGCTTTGGAAACCGATGCACAAACAGCCCGTCTATGCGGGATGTGACGTCTATACCAACGGTGCTGAGGTGGAACTCTTCAAGGTTGGAATGTGCCTGCCTTCCGGCCCGTGTGTGAGCGACGAGGATGTCGAATACATTGTGGAAAATATAAAAGAGGCTCTGAGATAGAAAGAATATAGCCGAAAATTCTATGTTCTCCAAATGGATCTTCGATAGAATAACAAGTGTTCTCGGGCTTGTCGGCTTGAGCTGGCTCTTTCTCGTCATAGCTGTCATTATAAAAATCAAGACTGGCGGACGTGTCTTCTATTCACAAATACGTGTCGGAAGAAACGGACGACTTTTTTACTGCCATAAGTTTCGTACGATGAAGGGCGAGCAGGAAGTGTCGCCCGTTGCAGCCTTGGAACAAAGCCGCATCACGCCCATAGGAAAGACGTTGCGTCGTTATCATCTCGACGAACTGCCGCAACTTTGGGATGTGTTGATTGGTAATATGAGCTTCGTCGGTCCGCGCCCCGATGTGCCGGGATATGCTGACAAATTGGAGGGTGATGACAGAGATGTGCTGAAACTCCGCCCCGGGATTACAGGCCCCGCTACGCTCAAGTACCGTTTAGAGGACGAAATGCTGGAGGCATTTGTCTATAGGGTTAAGAATGGTTTGAATGGTTTGAGTGGTGACTCCTCGAACTCCTTGAACCTCTCGAATATTTCAAACTTGCCGGATTTTTCCGGCTTGTCGGATCAGGAGATTGCCATCTGGTACAACGACAACGTGATCTATCCCGATAAGGTGCGCCTGAACTGCTATTACTATAGGCATTATTCATTCATCTCGGATATTAAGATAATTTTCGCCACAATCCTCGGTAAGAAGATTCAGTATGCGGGTGATGAAATGTAAAAAATTTTTATATTTGCATTGTTGTTCGTAACAATGTAGAGACGCTATTCATAGCGTCTTAAAAATTGATTATCAGTGAATATTGAATAAATAACAAATAATACAGCCATGAAAAAATTAGCTTTATTCTTTTTGATGATGCTGGCAACAGCCGGCCTCTATGCGCAGACAAAAAACGACCTGCCTAATGTGACAATTAAAGATCTCGCCGGCAAGGATGTGAACATCGCAACTTTGTCAAACGACGGCAAACCTTTCGTTATCACTTTTTGGGCGACTTGGTGCGGACCGTGCGTCAAGGAACATAATGCTCTGAGTGATGTTTACGACGATTGGAAGGAAGAAACCGGCGTTAAAATATTCGCCGTCTCCATTGATGATTCGCGCTCAACAGCAAAGATAAAGCCGTTTGTCGAAGGAAAAGGCTGGGAGTTTGATGTTCTTCTTGACACTAACAAGGAACTCGCCCGCGCAATGAACGTCAATAATCCTCCCTTCACCTTCCTTTTCGACGGCAACGGTAAGATGGTCTATCAGCATTCGGGCTATCTCGAAGGCTCTGAAGACGACCTCTACAAAGAAATTCTTAAAATCGCCAAATAACGATTTCACAGTATGAAACGATTAGTTTTATTGTCAGCAATGCTGATGGTTGTGCTTGCAGTGCGGGCACAATCTTTTATTGAAAACGCTCAGATTAACGGCAGCTTCCAAACAGACGCACAAGTCTATATGGAGGACGACGGCATCGGCATAACGAGCGAGAGTATAGACGGAAAGAAGTTCGCTGTCAACGGATTCGGAAAAGTGGCATACGCTTACGGCAATTTCTCGGCAGGAATTCGTTTCGAGGCCTTCCAACCTCCATTGAACGGCTTCCGCGAAGAACTGAAAGGCGCGGGCTTGGCCAATTTCTACGCCTCACACGATAACGGCTTCATCGGTATCACCGTCGGCGACTTTTACGACCAGTTCGGTAACGGCCTCATTTTCAGGACGTATGAGGAATGGTCGCTCGGTATGGACAACTCACTCCGCGGCGTCCGTACAGTCTTCCGTCCCACAGATGGCGTCATCCTGAAAGGCGTCTATGGCCGTCAGCGTTATTATTGGGCTCCTTACCGCGACCGTGACATGACCATATCCGATGAGCGCGGACTCGTCCGTGGTGTCGATGGCGAATGGGACATCAACCAGAGCATACAGTCTCTTAACGACGCTAAATTCCGTGTGTCAATAGGCGGCAGCTTCGTGAGCAAACAGCAGGAAGACCAAAGCATGTTTTATTATATCCCGAAGAACGTCGGTTCCTTCGCGGGCCGCGTCAACCTCGGTTACGGTCGTTTTACATTCAGCACGGAATATGCCTATAAGATTAACGACCCATCGGCTATCAACAACTACATCTATAAAGAAGGTCAGGCTTTGCTCGCTTCGTTGTCGTATTCGCAAAAAGGCCTCGGCATTGTGCTTCAGGTGAAACGCATCGACAATATGAGCTTCAAATCGATGTACACGGCGCAGGAAAACGACCTCGACATCAACTTCATTCCTCCAATCAACTACACCCATACCCACAGCCTGCCGTCGATGTACACCTATTCGACCCAGCCTAACGGCGAAATGGGAGCACAGTTCCAAGTCAACTATACCATCCCGAAAGGCACTCCGCTTGGCGGAAAATATGGGACAAAATTGGCACTTAACTTCAGCCAGGTGAACGACATCATACGCGACTCTATAAACGACAACGGCATGATGGTGTTGAATATGCCTGGTACCGATGGCTATAAATCGTCGTTCTTTGAAGCTTCAGGCCATAAGTTCTACCGCGACATCAACTTCGAGATTGACAAGAAGATTAACAAGAGTTGGCATGTCAATGCTCAGTATATCAACTTGTTCTATGATATGGCGACAATCGAAGGCCATGTCGGAATGCCCGATGTCGAAGCTAACATCGTTGCCCTTGAAGCCACATACAAGATTAACACCAAAAACAGCCTCCGCTTAGAACTTCAGGGACTGTGGGAAAAAATCAACAAGAACAGCGATGTTGACGAAAGCGAGAAAAAAGATTATCTGAAGCGCGGTGACTGGGCTTTCGCCTTGTTGGAATACACATTTGCATCGCGTTGGTTCGTTTCCGTTGCCGATAAATACAATTACGGCAACCCATTCTCTGAATACCGTGACCATTATTACACCGGTTCTATCGGTTTCGTCAAAGACGCAACACGCGTGACGTTGAGCGCCGGCCGTCAGAGCGAAGGCGTCGTGTGCGTCGGCGGTGTGTGCCGCGTCGTTCCGGCCTCATCAGGTTTTTCTTTAACCGTTTCAACATCATTCTAAAATAAATTGTCATGAAAAAATTATCGTTAATACTTTTGTTGGCCGTCGCAGCTCTTTTTGTTGTGAGTTGCGACAAAGTGGATGAACCTATTAAACCCATTGACCCCGTTTATCCTGATGATCCTGATGATCCAACTGGTGTTAAGACGGTGTTGATAAAGGACTTTACCGGTGTGCGTTGCGTCAACTGCCCCGGTGCTGCCGAAACAGTTCATCAGTTGCAGCATCTCTATGGCGAGGATAAAGTCTTTATAATGAGCGTTCATGCCGGTTCTTTTGCTGAACCAGTTCCAACGTTCCCTGATTTTGTAACGGACGAGGGAGAAGCATGGTATGGTTCAAGTGGCTCTAATCCTCTGTTTAATGTCGATTATGTCGATCTTGCGTCACAATCGTTGAGTATCGATGAAGTGGGTATGTCTTTGAACAATGCTCTTAGCGAGAAACAGGTGTTCGACATTGAGATTATCAATAATTATGATGAAGCTACGAGAAAGCTGACGACTAAAACCAATGTTAAGGCCGTTTCCGAAGCCGAAGGGATTTTCTATATGACCTCGTGTTTGATAGAAGACAGCATCATCGGAAAACAACTTACCTTGACAGGTTCTGATACCTCATACGTTCACCGCAACGTCTTCCGTAAAACCCTTAACGGTGCTTACGGCGACGATATGTTCGAAGAAGATTATGTCTATGCGGACGAGGAATACGACCGCCAATATGAAATCTCGTTGGATTCGGAATATAACGCCGACCAATGCTATATCTTGTCTTACGTTTTCGACAACAATACGAAAAAAATCTATCAGACTGCAATGACAAAAGTCAAATAGTCTGACTGCTTTATCGTTCTGCACATAATTGAATCAGTCATGAGTTCTTTTTTAAATAGATATGTAAACCAGTATTTGAGCGCGAAGGTTATATTCGCGATGGATGTTATGTTGTCGCTGTTGTCATCGGTGATTACCATAACGTTAATCATTTTGGTGCCTGCGTTGCACTATCCGACATCGCAATATACCGGTATGTATTTGCTGGCCGGCATTATTGTCTATGCCTTGTCGGAATGGATTATCAAACCGTATAACAACGCCATCCGGCACATGACGATTCAAAATGTTGTCCAACTGACTCTTGTCGCATTATGTAAGACACTGTTGCTGACAGTCGTGGTGATAATTATGAACCCCGGTTTTATCGAGGGAATTTTCATGATAATCTTCGACTTCTTCTGTACAGTTTTCTTCCTTGTCATTTGCAGAGTGGCGATGACGATGTTTTTCAACTACTATCGTGCCCGTCTTAAAAAAGAGATGAATACTATAGAAGTGATGATATATGGAACCGGAGCCAAAGCCGTTTCCCTCGTCACACGTCTTACAACAAGCCAGCAGTATAGCGTAAAGAGTTTTGTGTCGGTACAGCCTGTGACCAAAGGTCTGTTGCTGTGTGACAAACCGGTGCTGTATATTGACGAGTATGAGGATTTCCGCAGATATGTTGAACGTAACAATATAGACGCCCTGCTTTTTGCTCATGAGTCTGATGCCCGTTCCGAAAGCGACGGACTCGTTAAATTCTGTTATCAAAACAGAATAAAGGTTCTTGTGGCTCCTTCTGTTGATGAGATTATCGACGGCAGAGTGATGCAGAACAAGGTTCGCGATGTGAGAATCGAAGACCTTCTCGGAAGAGACGAGATAAAGATCAACATGGAGAAGATTAAAGCCGATTTTGAAGGCAAGGTCGTTCTCGTGACGGGTGCCGCCGGTTCTATAGGAAGCGAACTTGTGCGTCAGTTGGCCACATTCAACGTGCGCCAGATAATACTCTTCGATAACGCCGAAACTCCGATGCACAACCTGCGTCTTGAATTGGAAGGGCGTTTCCCGCAGTTGGATTTCGTTCCTGTGATAGGCGACGTTAGACTTTCTGCGCGTTTGGATTACGTCTTCCGTAAATGGAGACCTCAGATTGTGTTTCATGCGGCAGCATACAAACACGTCCCGCTGATGGAGGAAAATCCATGTGAAGCAGTGTTAGTCAATGTCTTAGGTTCGCGTAACGTTGCCGACAAATGTATTGAGTACAACGCGGAGAAAATGGTGATGATTTCCACAGATAAGGCAGTCAACCCGACAAATATTATGGGCTGTACCAAACGTTTGGCCGAAATATACGTCCAAAGCCTCGGATTAGCGTTGGAGAACGGCTCCGTCAAAGGCAATACTAAGTTTGTGACAACGCGTTTCGGCAACGTTCTCGGCTCTAACGGTTCCGTCATTCCGCGTTTCCGCGAACAGATTCAGAAAGGCGGTCCTGTGACAGTCACCCATCCGGATATAGTCCGTTTCTTTATGACCATTCCGGAAGCCTGTCGTCTTGTGATGGAGGCAGCTACAATGACTCAGGGAAATCAGATTTTCGCCTTCGATATGGGTAAGCCCGTTAAGATTGTTACTCTCGCCCGCAAAATGATAGAACTGGCCGGCTTCCAACCCGATGTGGATATTAAAATAGAATATACCGGATTTCGCCCCGGCGAAAAACTTTTCGAAGAAGTGTTGTCAAATGCTGAAAACACTATCCCGACGGCACATAACCGCATCTTCATAGCACGCGTCCGCAAATATGAATATGAAGAAGTTGTGGTTAACAACAAAGAATTAGAACGCATGTCGCGTAATGTGGAAATTCCTGAAATGGTGCAACTTATGAAGGCTATCGTGCCTGAATTTATCAGTAAAAACTCAGCTTTCTCCATTTACGATAAAACTGTGTGCGAAGGGGGGGGGGAGAAGAGATAAAAGAATAGATTTTTTTCTTGAGAGAGGATAATTCTATTTGATTTTTTTTTTGTACCTTTGCCGTCGAAATTGTTTCGGGATGTAGCGCAGCCCGGTAGCGCGCTTCGTTCGGGACGAAGAGGCCGCAAGTTCGAATCTTGTCATCCCGACAATCTGACGGAGTGTTAATATAAAAATTGACACTCCTTTTTTTTGTTACACATAAATCTTAAAACGACTTTTTTGAAATTTTTAATTAATAATAGGTATGGAATTTAGTATTTGGGAAGTACTCTTCCTCCTTTGTTTCGCGGTAAGTTGGCCTATCTCTATTGCAAAAGCCCTTCGCACTAAGGTTGTTGCAGGTAAAAGCCCCCTCTTCATGTCACTGATCATTTTGGGCTACATATTCGGCATCATCCATAAACTGACGCACAGCTACGACATCGTGATGTGGCTCTATGTGTTGAATGGCTTGATGGTCTTTACGGATATGATGCTCTATTTCTATTATTCGCGTCATCCGAGAAAAAATTAGGCAGACATCATCCGAGACAAAGTCTGAAAATAAAATAGAAAGCCGTATATGCAGAAGATAATGTTGGTTTTCGGCACAAGACCTGAAGCGATAAAGATGTGCCCTTTGGTGAAGGAACTGCAGAAGCATCCTGAGGATTTTGAAACGATAGTGTGTGTCACAGGGCAGCATCGCGAAATGCTTGATCAGGTGCTGAAGATATTCGAGGTCACACCCGACTTCGATCTGAACATAATGAAGCAGGGGCAGGACCTGACAGATGTCACCTCGCGTGTACTCACTGGAATGCGTGACGTGTTCAAGGAGTGCAAACCCGATGTGGTGCTTGTCCACGGAGATACTACCACCTCTATGGCTGCTGCAATGGCAGCCTTCTACCAGCAGATTCCTGTCGGCCATATCGAAGCCGGACTCCGCACCCACAATATGCTCAGCCCTTGGCCGGAGGAGATGAACCGTCAGGTGACCGGACGCATTGCCGACTTCAACTTCAGCCCCACACCTCTCAGCGAACAGAACCTCAAGGATGAGAAGGCTCACGGACAGATATTCGTCACGGGTAATACTGTTATTGATGCCCTTCACATGGTTGTAGATAAACTCAAATCCGACAAAGCCCTTGCCGATGAGCAGAACCAAGTGCTCAAAGCCGCAGGATATGATGTGACACGCTTAAACGATGGCAAAAAGCTTGTCCTCATCACCGGTCACAGGCGCGAGAACTTCGGAGACGGATTCATCTCTATGGTAACGGCTATGAAAGACCTCAGCGAGAAGTATCCTGACGTTGACTTCGTCTATCCGATGCACCTCAATCCCAACGTGCGCAAACCAATCCACGAAGTCTTTGGTGAAGACCTTACAGCATACAAGAACTTCTTCTTCATCGAGCCGCTCCAGTATCTTGAGTTCGTCTATCTGATGGAAAAATCCACAGTAGTTCTCACCGACTCAGGCGGAATCCAGGAGGAAGCCCCAGGTCTTGGAAAACCTGTGCTTGTGATGCGCAACACCACCGAACCTCCCGAAGCCCTCAGTGCAGGAACTGTTAAGCTTGTGGGTACAGACCATGATCTCATAGTCAGCGAAGTCAGCCAGCTTCTGGAAGACAAAGCATATTACGACAAGATGTCCCACGCCGTCAACCCTTACGGAGACGGCAAAGCCTGTTCTCGGATAGCAAATATATTAAGAATCGAATAATAATTCAGCATTATGAAATATAAGAATGAACTATCAATCGATGAGATAAAAATCTTACAACTTGAAATTCTAAAAGATATAGATGATTTTTGTAATATTAATAAAATCAACTATTTCTTAGCTTTTGGATCATTAATTGGTGCAATTCGGCATCAGGGATACATTCCGTGGGATGATGATATTGATATTGTCATGCCTAGGAATGATTACACTCGTTTTATTAATACATATAATAATTATAATGACAAGTATGAGGTAATATCTCCAGAAATTGAAGATAATTTTTACGCACCATACGCTAATGTATGTGATAAACGAACAATACTAATTGAAGAATCTCTTTCGCATGGGAAACGACCAATCGGTATAAAAATAGATGTCTTTCCACTTGATGGTGTTCCTGTTGATAAAAAGGAGTATGAAAAATTATCCAACTTAGTAAACGAGTACAAATATGCTATTGCGGCAAAAAATGCAAAACTATGGTTTTTCATAAAAAACAAGCGTTTAACTTTTTTTAGGCATGTGTTTTTTAGAATCAAATATGCATTTGTAAGCAAACGGGTTCTTCATGAGAAACTTCGTAGTATAGCAACCTCTAATAATTATGAAACTTCCATGTATGTTGATGATGTAGTCTTTAATCCATATGCCAATGCAAAGACTCCAAGAGAGGCTTTTGACTCGTATATGTTATCAAAGTTCGAAAATTATATGTTTAGAATACCAATTGGTTATGATGCATTTTTGAAAGCGAACTATGGAGATTATATGAAGCTACCACCTATTCAAAAACAGATTCCACACCATAACTTTAAAGCATATTGGAAATGATGGATAAGACAGATATTGCTCTAATAATGGCAACAAAAGGATTTCTGTATGAAGGGTCTATTAAAGAAGGATATAATGTTTATCACCCTTATAAGGAAAAGGGACTATTATTTAGATTGCTAAGGGAATTTGTGTTCAGGGTTATACCTATTTTTGACGTTCTGTTTTACAGTAAATCAATAATTAATAAGAATGTCCAATTTAAAGAAATTCTTATATGGGATCCTTTAATAACAAAAACTTACATAAGGTGGATTAACAAAAAATTTCCAAACGCGAAGCTCCATTTTATATATTGGAACATGGTTGGGAAAGCAACGCATTTATTACCTTCTGAAGTGCCAGGAATATGTACAAAATGGACTTATGACGATTTTGATAGTCAAAAGTATGGACTGAAATTATATCATTCTTACCCTTATTTTAAAACATTTATTCGTCAACATAAAGAAGATAAGTATGACGTCTTATTTGTTGGTAAAGATAAAGGAAGGGCTGATTTTCTGCTAGAATTTGAACAAAGTTTAAAAAATGCTGGGTTAAGAACAAAATTTATTATCACTGCTGAAAGCATCTTTTCAAAAAAGAAAAAGTTCTATCAAAAAGAAATTAAGTATGATGAATTGTGTGAATTGATATCTGTAAGCCGCTCTGTTCTTAATATTATCATGAAGAATCAAAAGGGTTTAACACTACGAGACCTCGAATATGTATTTCAGAAAGTAAAACTTATTACTAATAATAGTGCGATAGTAAATAATCACATTTATAATAAAAACAATGTTTTTGTAATAGATCAGCCTAGTGCAGAAGGGATTAAGGAGTTTTTGAATTTATCTTATGAGCCATTAAGCGAAAATGTTGTCAATGCTCATAGATTTGATGCTTTTGTTCAAGAGATAACAACAGATTAATAAACGATGTTAATAGTTCTAGTACTCATACTTTTGCTTGTGTTTCGTATAGGGAAAAAACTGTACGACACCATGATTAACCCGTTGACTATTTTCTTGGGCATATTTGTTATAGCTTTTATTCTACTTTTCGGCAGTGATTATATTCAATATAGCATAATAAGCTTCCAGATGTATTTTGTATACATTTGTTCATTTATTTGTTTTATCGTTGGAGTATTATTGCATCGAAAGTCCAACGGATTCAAAAAACTAATGAACGCGTGCAATAGCGATTTTGTAGAACGTGACAATCAAGTTGTTTTTAAGAGAGAAATATATGTACTATTTATAATAGTTTTGATTTCTACATTATTATATTGGGCGGATTGCTTTTCTACTTATGGTACTTCCGGACTTTTTCTGCAACTATTGGAAACTAAGCAAGAAGACGTGTCTCAAGAGACTAGTTCTATTTATTTGTATTTAAGATTCTTAAGTCTTCTTCTATCTCCATATACATTATATTATGTAATAAAATACAAAAAGAAAAAACTTATATTCATTGGAATAATTGCCTTTACAGTTTTAGCAAACCTAGCATATTCAAGAGCAACAATATTCTATATTGTAATTCTAGATTTGTGTGTTTTTATGTATGCGGGTGTACATAATATGAAGGTTAAGGGTAAAGTCATACTAATCTTTACCGCTATAGTAGTAGTAGGAGCATTTATTTGTTTTTTCTCCATTACTCAGCAAATGTTTGCAAAAGAATTCATGCTTGATGGTAGTCTTTGGGGAATACCTTTACCTGATAGCTTAGCGACCATTTTTTCTTATTTTTCTGGCCCACTTGTTTCTTCGCAATTATATGTAGATTCAAATCTAGAGACACCACTATTGGGGCATTCTTTGAGAAATATTATTGATGTAGTTAGTTCCTTGTTCTCATTAGAAATTGATACTACAAAATATCAGCCTGTTGAGTTTGTACGCATACCATTTTCATTTAACACCGCTACAATCCAGTATTATATTTATAGCGAAGGCGGTTTTTTATGGGTTATATTGTTCTTCTGCTTACTAGGATTTATTGGGGACAGATTGCATTTCAATTATATCGTTCACAGGGATAGAATCTCAATAGTTGCTATATCAATCTACATGCTTGTTATTTTCTATGCTGAACGTAGTTATATGCTCATGAGATTAGATGTTCAAGTTATCATATTTGTATTATTCATATTGTATATAAAAAATAAGAAGTATCGACAGAATACGTAGTTACGTAAGCTGTCAAAATCCGAAATAAAAATTATGCTTCTGGCGCACAAATAATAACAGTGAAATGATAAATCAATTGCATTAATATATGAAAGTATTGCTTATAACTTCGTCTTGCCCCCCGAATTCAGGATCGCATACACAGCGAATTATTCCGATGATGAATACTTTGGTTGAAAATGGTGTGGATCTACATGTGCTATCTGTAGATATTCCACACACACACCCATTTTATGATGAGAAATTGTTGAGCGCGATTAGCCCTAAGATACATGTGTATAGAAGTCCTCAAGGGGTGCTACATAAAAAAGCTTATGGTTCTTTTAGAAAGGAATCAAGTCAAAAATACAAAAAATACAGTCCGGACCATTCGCTTAAAAATTGGATTTTCAAACAGGTGGATAAATACAAGGACGTTTTTTTGTATCCCGATGCAATGGTTGATTGGTATTTTTCAGCATTGAAATACATACGTAAAATAAGGCTTATTGAAACAATTAGACCAGATGTAGTTCTTGCATGCTCAATGCCTGAAGTAGCTCATCTCATTGGTAATAAAATAGCACAAAAGTATTCTATTCCATTATATCTGGATACTGCAGATCCGTGGACTTATATAGGGAATTATCAGGAAAGGCAGAAAACGCTAAGATTTAAATTGGATAAATATTTTGAAGGGAAAATAGTTAACAAAGCAATTGGGATTAGTTTCTCTGCACCAGGATGCACGGAGTTATATATTGATAAGTTTAATTTGCGGGAAGATAAATGTATTTCTATTGTTACTGGTTTTGAAGAAAGAATAGCTAAGCTTCGAGAAGAACATATTCATTCTGTCAGAAATAGTGAAAGTATTTTGCTTACGTATGGTGGAGCACTTCAAGAATATGTTAGGGATCCTAAACCTTTCTTTCACGCAATTTCAAATTTTGACTGCTTGGAAGCATCTTTCCGGACAGACCAAGTTGAGAAAGTTACTCAATGGGCTAATGATGCTGGAATTGCTGGAAAAATCAAAGTAAATCAGTATATTAGGTTTGAGGATTACTTCAAGGAAATGCTCGATTCTGATATTGTTTTGTTTTTTGGAAATAACAATAATATTCAATTGCCTGGTAAAATATTCAACTTTATTGCTACAGGGAAATATATATACTACATTAAGTCGAACAATGTGGAAAATGATACTGTAGAAACGATTTTAAAAGCATATGGTCGTTGTTATGTTTCCGAAAATAATGAAGCTTCAATATGCCGGACTTTAAAACAAATAATTACTGATATTGCTAAGTTGAGAGGTACAGATGTTAATATAGGCAATCAAATACTTCAATTTTCATCAAGTCATCAGTTTGGTATGCAATATCAACATATCAAAGAATGTTTAATCCGGTATGGAAATAAGAAAATCTAGAATAATATTAAGAAACGTTTCATTCGTTTTTTTAGCAAACCTATTCTCAACCATTGTATCAGCAATACTTTCGATATATATTCCAAGAGAATTAAATGTTTCTTCTTATGGATATTGGCAGTTGAACTTATTGTTTACAGGATATATTGCTCTATTGCATTTTGGCTGGGTTGATGGTGCATATATTCGATATGCAGGGACCAAATTTTCAGAGTTAGACCGTCTAACACACAAATCTCAATTTTATGGGTTGTTGTTGTTCCAATTCATTATCTCCTTGCTGGCGATTCTGTTATGCATAATCTTTATCGAGGATTCTAATCGGTTATTTGCCATCGGGACAGTTTTTGTGTATTCCCTTTTTACTATTCCAAACAGTTATTTACTATATTTATTACAAGGTGGTGGACTAGTTAAGGAGTATTCTTTTTCCACAATCTTAAATAAACTAGTATATATATCTATTTGTGTCCTTCTACTTTGTTTGCGAATTTATGATTTCAAACTAATAATTATTGCTAGTTTGATTGGTACAATCGTATCTTTCTCATATACCTTATGGGTATCAAAATGGCTATTTAGTGTGAGAGGAGTGGCCTCAAGCAATCAGTTTTTTAAAGAAACTGTTGCTAATGTAAGTTGTGGAGTTAAAATTTCTATTGCTTTTATTTCTGGGAATCTCATTGTTGGCGCCGTAAGATATATGATTGAAAACAAATGGGGAGTAGAAACATTTGGTAGAGCATCTCTTACCATAAGTTTGACACACGTTGTCATGATATTTATTAATGCGGTAGGAATAGTAATACTTCCGATTTTAAGAAACGTCAGCGAGCAAACAAAAAAAGATACCTATATCGTATTTAGTCATATACTTCTTTATGTAGTGCTATTGACTTTTATCCTATATTACCCATTATCGGTATTTTTAACTAAAGTACTTCCTCAATATACTGAAAGTATATATTGGATGTCCTTGATTTTTCCGATTTGCTTATTTGAGGCCAGAATGGGCATGCTGAATAATACATATCTTAAAGGGTTAAGAAAGGAAAATATTCTAATGTGGATTAATATTGGATGTTGCCTTTTAGCTATTATTTTATCTTATATTTTTGTTTTCGTAATAGGTGATTTCGTGGGATCAATGCTTATTATTGTGTTGTCACTCGCTATTCGATGTACAATAGCAGATATTTCAGTATTAAAACAATTGAACCTAAAGAAACGAGATGCTGATATATTTGCAGGGCTGTTTTTCTCAATTCTATTTATCTTATTAAATAGTGTTTTTAAAGGGAATGAAACGTATTCACTTATTATTTTGAGCATTGCTATTTTAATCTATTTCATAATTAGTTTTTCAGAAGTAAAAATGTCTTATAAGTGGATAAAAACGATTTTATCACGATAATAAATATTACTATGGCTAAAATTCGTGACTATATTAAATTAATACTATCATTGTTTTTTATTTTCCTGTATCTTCCTCATATTTTGATTGTTATCATCAACAGGGGGGGGGTAAAAGAGTATGTTATGTCGGATGTCAGTAGAATGATGACCCGCGAGTACATAAAGGTGAACGACTGGTTGGGTCTTATATTTCTGCTGCATACGAATTCATATTTCAGGACGCTTTTCTATTATCGCATAGGCCCTGTGAAAGCATTGCTTATAAGATGGTACCGTCCGGGGAACAAGTATTTCACCATGTCATATAAGACAAAAATCGGAAAGGGGATGCTCATTGCTCATCCGTATGCCACCATCATAAATGCTGAATCCATCGGGGAGAATTTCTCCTGCATTCAGTGTACTACCCTTGGGGCCAGCAAAGGGGCAAGGCCTGTGATTGGCGATAATGTATCGTGTGGCGCTAACGTGATAATCATCGGGCCTGTGCGTGTTGGCAATAATGTTACCATCGGTGCAGGAAGTGTTGTGGTAAAGGACCTACCCGATAATTGTGTGGCTGTAGGCAATCCGGCGAGAGTGGTAAAGTAAATAGAATAATATAATCTACGAAGAAAGCTGGAGTCAGAACTTTGAGCTACTCAAAGCATACATTGAGGAGCATCATCATCTTCCGGACAAGAAGAAGGTGAAGAACAGAGGTCTGCTTTCGTGGGCAAAATATCAGAGGAAGAGGATAAAGGCCGGTGCTTTGGATGAGCAGAAGAAGAGGTGCCTAAATGAGCTTCTTGCCAAGATGCAAGAGAATAAAAGAGTAAATCAATATCAATAGTTTTTTAGTTCAATTATGAATTTCAGGCCTATTTACAAAGATATAAGTATAGTCTCGGTTGTAAGTATTCATAGCGATGCGTGCAACCCTATTAATCTGTTCAATAGGGTGTTAAGTTAGTTGTTTGAAAAATGGTCAGAATAAAGTGCTGAAAACTGCCGATTCCGACCTTCCGGCAGAGGCCTCTGAGAGGCATTAAAATTTAGTTGAAAAAGTTGCATAATTTGTTGAATATCAATTGGTTA
>JAZLHD010000101.1:0-50216 GCA_045616645.1 Paludibacteraceae bacterium | reverse complement strand
CGTCCAATATTCATAATTTGCAGTTTTAGGCTGCAAAGTTACGAAAATCTTTTCAAATCAAAAAATCAAAGAACGCTTGTAAGTAATTAAATATAAATTAGTTAAATATACTTGTCAAAAATTTATCGCAACACTAGTAATAATAAAAAGAGAATTGTTAAATATTACTAATTCACATTATCCCAGTTGCTTTTGGTTTATTCAGACGCCTGTAAAATTTGAGTTTTTATTAACATTATATGCCTATTCTATATATGGAGAAACTTTCCAATATTGCCCTAATTTCTTATATGACGATTCTGGCATTCCTTATTCACATGCTCCAGGCAATATAGGAGATATAGAAGTCTATAATAATGATTTATATTGGTTAATTGAAGCGACATTGATTCAAAATAAAAACCAACAAATTAACAATGAAACAGTTAATTTATTCAGACATATAAATTCAGAAGCAACTGAAAAATTCTTAACACTTGTAGCACCATATGTTCACGAAGACACAAAATTGATATTTAATGTGGCAACATTAATTACAATCATGGAATCTAAAAAGAAGAACTTATATTCCAAAGCAGAAACTACTACAGAATTTGTGGATAACATGGATGATAATTATTTCCAAACGCTCCGAACCAATACGAGGAATTTTATAACACATGTAAAAGCGACATTAGGCAATGTGTAATATCCCTCAAAAAATCTCTCCTCCATTTACTATTTCGAGCGATTTGGCAAAAAAATAGCAAATAAATTTGCATATATGAAAATTTTGTTGTAATTTTGCACTCGGAATCGTGGAACACCTGCACGAATGGAGCTACGCTCTCGCAAGGTTCTTCGGTTCTTTTTCGAAAAGTCGGCTGATTTCGCCTTTTGTTCCCGACTATAAACAAGCAACTAATGGCATGCAGATTGGGGCATGTCGAAAGGCGTGCCCCAATCGCTGTCTATAGGCGAATAGTATAAACCAATAAACAGTAGTTATTATGAGTAACACTATTCGTGAAGAGCAGATGGAAATGCTGCGTAAATCCTTAAGTAATCCACAATTCAAAGCAAGTTTCGCTTTTTATGAAGCCACCGGTCGTCCATTGGGTGTAGTTCACCCAAGCGGTCATTGGGTCATTTCCAACGAAGACCTACAAACCATCCTCAGTGCCGTCTATCCGGGTTTAACAGGCGAGGTACACGATGAATACCTCGCCATCTGGAAACCTCTTTCCTAATCCCCTTTTCTGCACTCAAACTGACAAGACTGACAACACTGACATCATTTTCTAAAACTCCTTCCCGCGCGCGATAGAGGTTTTAGAAATAATAGTCAACTTTTTTAGGAATATAGTCAACCTTTTTAGTAAACAAGTCAGCCTAACACCGTATAAAACAGTGCCTTCATCGAATCAACCCCCGTAGCATTACCGTAGCAATAACGTAGCAATAACGTAGCATAATAGGCTATCCGTGGGACTTACAACTGCCCCCGTCACAGCCATCTTCACCGAATAAAGTAACGGAGCACTAACGGAGCACTAACGGAGCACCATAGCCTAAGCGGGGGATTTACAAGGAGTTACCAAAGCTTTTTTAGGCATTTTGCAAGAAAGTACACTTTTTATTTGCATATATCAAAAATTTTTTGTACTTTTGCACGAGATTTTAGCGTTTGCTGAAAATCGTGCATTTTTTGTATATAAATAAAATAAAAATAATATGGCAAATTTAGAAGAACTAACTAACAAACTCTACACCGAAGGGGTGGAGAAGGGTAAAGCCCAAGCACAACAAATCGTAGCTCAGGCTGAGAACAAAGCCGCAGAAATAGTGGCTAATGCAGAAAAGAAAGCAGCTGACATCGAGGCTAAAGCCGCTGCTAAAGCTGCTGAGTTAGATAAGAACACTCGTTCCGAACTCAAACTCTATGCCGAACAGTCCGTCAATGCCCTCCGCACCGAAGTAACCAACCTCATCTGCGGAAAGATCGTTACCGATAGCGTCAAAGCCGCTACCGCCGACAAAGCTTTCATGCAATCAATCATCCTCAAAATGGCAGAAAGCATGGCAAAAGAAGGCAACGTAACCATCTCAACCAAAGAGGCAGAGGAACTCAAAAAGTATTTCGCTGCTAATGCCAAAGCCCTCCTCGATAAAGGCGTGAAAATAGAAGAAGTGAAAGGCCTCAAGACCGACTTCGCTATCGCTCCCGAGAAGGGTGGGTATAAACTTACCTTCGGAGACCGCGAATTCGTAGAATACTTCAAGAATTTCCTGAGAGAACAACTTATTGAACTATTGTTCTAAGACAAAGGAACAAGGACAAAGGAATAAGGACAAATTAGTCATGAAGTACGAATTTTTAATATCCGGACTACCCGAACTCAAACAAGGCTCACTCCTTTCGACAGAGGCTTTGTCCGAATTGCTCGATGAGCAACTGACGGAGAAAGATAAGAGGCTTTGGAAAAGCCTTATGCAAGGCGGAAGCCCCTATCCCGGCCTTCCCCCCGAAGGGGAAGGAGGTAGCGGATGTACGATTGTGGAGATGGCGGAGAAGAGCAAGAACCCGTTCTTAAAGGAATGGTTTGCGTTTAATCGCGACCTCAACAACGTCCTCACAGCCTCTATCTGTCGCAAGCATAACCTCGATCTACGCAAGCAGATAAAAGTGGAAAGTGAAAGGGAAAGTGAAAGACTTGGCGTTAATTCGGTAGCCCAACAGATACTCGCCAACCCCAATGCCAAAGACTTTGGATTGAAGGGGATTCTGCCTATCGTAGATGAGATATTGGCGATAGCAAACATAGATAACCTGCTTGAGCGCGAACGCGCTATCGACGCTATCCGCCAAGCATGGCTTGAAGAGAAAACAATGTTCCTCGACTTCGATATCGAGAAAGTGCTCTCTTACTGGTTGCAGAATGAGATCCTGCATCGCTGGGACGCATTGACCATGGAAACAGGGCAACGCGTCTTCCGCGAAATGGTTAACGACATGAAAAAATCAATAAAGATATGACAAAAGGTAAAGTAAAAGGTATCATCGCTAACTTGGTAATGGTTGAAGTCGATGGACCTGTATCCCAAAACGAAATCTGCTACATCAGCGTAGGTTCCATCCAACTGATGGCAGAAGTGATTAAGTTCACGGCTAAGACTGCCTACGCTCAGGTGTTCGAGTCTACCCGTGGACTGAAAGTCGGTAATGACGTAGAGTTTACCGGACACATGTTGGAAGTCACCCTCGGTCCCGGTCTGCTGAGCCGTAACTACGACGGACTGCAAAACGACCTCGACAAACTGACCGGTGTCTTCCTTAAACGCGGTGAATATTCCTATCCCTTGGACAAAGAGAAACTGTGGGACTTCCAACCTATCGCCAAAGTGGGCGACAAGGTAGAAGCCGCTTCTTGGTTAGGCGAAGTAGATGAGAACCATCAGCCTCACAAGATCATGGTTCCTTTCGTGTTCGAAGGTAATTATACCATCAAATCCATTGTTCCCGCAGGACAGTACAAGATCGAAGACACGATCGCTGTTCTCACGGACGAAGAGGGCAAAGACCACGTGGTGACGATGATTCAACGCTGGCCGGTGAAGAAAGCTATCACCGCTTATCGTGAGAAACCACGTCCATTCAAACTGTTGGAGACCGGTGTGCGTACCATCGATACCGCTAACCCCATCTGCGAGGGTGGTACCGGATTTATCCCCGGACCTTTCGGTACCGGTAAGACCGTGCTTCAACACGCTATCTCCAAGCAAGCCGAAGCGGACATCGTGATCATCGCTGCCTGTGGTGAGCGTGCCAACGAGGTCGTAGAGACCTTCACGGAGTTCCCCGAACTGGTTGACCCGCACACAGGGCGTAAGTTAATGGAGCGTACCATCATCATCGCGAACACCTCCAACATGCCTGTTGCTTCTCGTGAAGCCTCCGTCTATACATCCATGACCATCGCCGAGTATTACCGCTCGATGGGTCTGCGCGTGATGTTAATGGCGGACTCCACCTCTCGTTGGGCACAAGCCTTACGTGAGATGAGTAACCGTATGGAGGAGCTGCCCGGTCAGGACGCCTTCCCAATGGACTTGTCCGCTATCATCGGAGCCTTCTACGCCCGTGCAGGATACGTGTATCTGAATAATGGTAAGACCGGTTCTGTCACGTTCCTCGGTACCGTATCGCCTGCCGGTGGTAACCTCAAAGAGCCTGTTACCGAAGGCACGAAGAAAGTGGCACGCTGCTTCTACGCCTTGGAACAAGCCCGTGCCGACCGCAAACGTTATCCGGCTGTGAACCCGATTGATTCGTACTCTAAGTACCTCGATTATCCCGAGTTCCAAGAGTATATCAAGACTCGTATCGGAGACGACTGGCTGACGATGGTCAACGACATGAAGACCTACCTGCAACGCGGTAAAGAGATTCAAGACCAGATCAATATCCTTGGTGATGATGGAGTACCTGTTGATTATCACGAGGCATTCTGGAAGGCAGAAGTATTGGATTTCGTTATCCTACAACAAGATGCCTTCGATAAGACCGACGCCTTGTGCCCACTGGAACGTCAACAGTATATGCTCAAACTCATCATCGACATCTGCCGTCACGACTACGACTTCGATAACTTCCTCGATGTGAGTGAGTATTTCAAGAAAGTCATCAACCTCTGCAAACAAATGAACTACTCCGAGTTCCAATCCGCAGAATTCAAAGATTATGAGAAGAAACTGGAAGAACTACTTAAAACTAAGCAACTATAAAACTTCTTTCAACTTTCAACTATAAACTTTAAACTTTATAACATAATGGCACAAGCATTTCAAAAAATATACACACAGATTACCGCCATCACGAAAGCGACTTGCTCGCTGAAAGCGACCGGGGTAGGTAATGACGAGTTAGCTACCGTAAATGGCAAATTAGCGCAAGTTGTTAAGATTCTTGGCGACGATATCACCTTACAGGTCTTCCAAGGTACGGAGGGTATTCCTACCAACGCCGAAGTGGTGTTCCTTGGAAAGGCCCCGTCACTGAAAGTAAGTGACCAATTAGCCGGACGATTCTTCAACGCCTACGGCGATCCTATTGATGGCGGACCCGCTATCGAAGGAAAAGAAGTAGAGATTGGTGGTCCCTCCGTGAACCCCGTTCGTCGTAAACAACCCTCCGAGTTGATTGCTACCGGTATAGCCGGTATCGACTTGAATAACACCTTGGTTTCGGGACAGAAGATTCCTTTCTTTGCTGACCCCGACCAACCCTATAACCAAGTCATGGCAAATGTAGCCCTCCGCGCCCAAGCCGATAAGATCATTCTTGGCGCCATGGGTATGACCAACGATGACTACCTGTATTTCAAGAACGTGTTCTCTAACGCCGGTGTACTGGACCGTATCGTTAGTTTCGTGAACACGACCGAAAACCCTGCCGTAGAGCGTCTGCTCGTTCCGGATATGGCTTTGGCTGCCGCAGAGTATTTCGCCGTAGAGAAACACGAGAAAGTGCTCGTTCTGCTGACGGATATGACGCTTTACGCGGATGCTTTGGCTATCGTTAGTAACCGTATGGACCAGATTCCAAGTAAGGACTCAATGCCGGGTTCGCTCTATTCCGACCTTGCAAAGATCTACGAGAAAGCCGTTCAGTTCCCCGAGGAAGCAGGAGGTGGTTCCATCACGATTATTGCCGTAACGACCTTGTCGGGTGGCGATATCACCCACGCTATTCCTGATAACACCGGTTATATCACCGAGGGTCAGCTCTACCTGCGTCGTGACTCCGATATCGGTAAAGTCATCGTCGATCCGTTCCGTTCGCTATCTCGTCTGAAACAGTTAGTAGCCGGTAAGAAGACGCGCGAAGACCATCCGCAAGTGATGAACGCCGCTGTTCGTTTGTACGCTGATGCCGCTAATGCAAAGACCAAACAAGAGAACGGTTTTGACTTGACGGACTATGACAACCGCTGCTTGAACTTCGCAAAGGCTTATTCAGACAAGATCTTGGCTATCGACGTAAACATCAACACGACTGAGATGCTCGACATCGCTTGGGAACTGTTTGGCACGTATTTCAAGCCCGAAGAGGTGAATATCAAGCAAGCGCTTGTTGATAAATACTGGAAGAAGTAATGGCTATACAATATCAATTTAATAAAACATCTCTGCAAGGGTTGGAGAAAGATCTGAAGATGCGGCAACGCTCCCTTCCGACACTCCAAAGCAAAGAGACTGCCCTTCGACTCGAAGTCAAACGAGCCAAAGAGGAGATTGCTGCTTTGGACGAAGAAGTGGAACGCCGTATCCGCGATTATGACCAGATGATCACCCTTTGGGGAGAATTTGATACCTCCCTCATCCACGTTGATGACGTGCGTATGAGTATAAAGAAGATTGCGGGTGTACGCATACCCGTACTCGATGAGGTGATCTATTCGACCAAAGAGTTTGACATCTTCTCCTCTCCTAAGTGGTTTACGGACGGTTTTAGCCAACTAAAGGCCATTGCTGAAGTGGGCATCAAACAAGAGTTTGTGCGCCGGAAGGTCGATCTGCTCGAATATGCCCGTAAGAAAACCACGCAGAAAGTGAACCTTTTTGAGAAGGTACAGATCCCCGGTTATCAAGACGCTATCCGTAAGATCAAACGATTTATGGAAGATGAGGAGAACCTGAGCAAGTCCTCTCAAAAAATAGTTAAGAGCAAACGCGAACGCGAAGCTTTAGAAATGGAGGCCAATCATGATTGAACAAATGACTAAATACACCTTCTTGGTGTTTCATGGCGATTATGACGCGTTCTTAACCAAGATCCGCGAGGCCGGGGTAGTGCATATCAATGAGAAAGCCGAAGGCTATGCCGAGAACGAGAACCTGCAACAAGTGCTCGCACAAGCGAAAAACTTAGAACGCATCCTCAAACAAGGTGCTTCGGACGAACTTGTACAAGAACGCACTAACCTCGAAGCACAATTAACTACTACCAAAGCCGAGATACGCCGTATGCGCGTTTGGGGAGACTTTGACATCACGAAGATCCAATCCCTGCGCGAAGATGGCTATGACCTGCATTTCTACACCTGCGGCGAAAGCCAATACAAAGAAGAGTGGGGTGGTGTGGTCGTTGGACAAGCCGATGGGAAGGTGTATTTCGTGAGCCTCACCCCCGACCCCTCTCCTGAAGGCGAGGGGAGTATCCCTGCCGATGAAGTGAAACTTAACGAACATAATGTGAGTGAGTTAGAGGCAGATGTTAAGGCTATTGAGAAACAGTTAGACGCCAATGCCAAAGCCATTGAGGCTTGGCAGGGTAGGGAACAGAAAGAGGTAGCACTGGAACTCAAGAGTGTTCAACAAACGATTGATTGGAATAAAGTGGAACTGGCTACCGATAATCTTGCCGATGATACGTTGAAATTAGTGGAAGGTTTCTGTCCTACGGCTAACAAAGCGCAATTAGAGCAAGTTTTAGCCACCACAGAGGGGGTTTATTACGAGGCAACAGCGCCATCGAAAGAGGACGATACTCCTGTAAAACTGTCGAATAACTGGTTCACCAAACTCTTCAAAGTGCTGACGGGTATGTATGGTTGGCCACATTATTCGGAGTTTGACCCCACACCCATCTTAGGTCCGTTCTTCCTATTGTTCTTCTCGTTATGTATCGGAGATGCAGGTTATGGACTGTTGCTTATTCTATGCGGATACCTTATCTTCAAAGGAAAGATGAAGATTGAGATGTTTGAAGGCTTAGGTCCTATCATCATGGCTCTCGGTGTAGGTTCTACGATAGTAGGTTACCTCATGGGCGGTTTCTTTGGTCTTGACCTGTGGGCAGCCAACTGGTTCCCAGAGGCCCTCAAAGTGCCCATGTTTAAGTCCTGGATAGGCGAGGGTGGAGTAGTACCCATAGCGGCTATGAATATGAGTTTTGACGTGATGATGATATTGGCTTTGGTTATAGGTGTTATTCACTTGTGCTTGGCCATGACCATCAAGTGTATCTGCTACACGCAACGATTCAGTTTCAAAGAAACCGTTTCTGCTTGGGGTTGGCTGATACTCATTGTAGGCGGTATCAGTGTGTTCATCCTCTCGTCCTTAGGCGTCTTTGGACCCCGAGTAACCTCTATACTCCTTATTATAATCGCGTGCGTGTCGGCATTGGGAATCTTTATTTTCAACACTCCGGGGCGCAATCCGCTTATCAACATCGGAGCCGGATTATGGGATACATACGGAATGGTAACGGGCTTATTAGGTGACGTGCTGAGTTATATCCGTCTATACGCCTTAGGTTTGGCAGGCGGAATGCTCGGACATGCCTTCAATGATTTAGGAATCATGGTGATGGGCGAGAATCCGAATATAGGAACGATTATCGGCTTTGTGCTGATCGTGACTTTCGGTCATGTCCTGAACCTGCTGATGTCCTGCCTCGGTGCCTTCGTTCACCCGCTGCGTCTTACGTTCGTGGAATACTTCAAGAACGCCGGCTATGAGGGAAGTGGAAAGGAGTATAGACCGTTTAGACTGAAAGACCGCTAACATGCTAGTCTTGGTTTAGACGTTTAGGCGTTTAGACGTTTATTTTAACTAATTAACCAATTAAACGACGTCTAAACTACTAAACTACTCAACAAATAAACAAAAATTAACAATTTAAATATTTTATTATTATGGAAACTTTATTAGGTTATTTAGGACTTGGCCTTATTTTAGGTCTGTCCGGTATCGGTTCTGCATTTGGAACCACGATTGCTGCTAACGCAGCAGAAGGCGCATTGCGCAAAAACAAAGAAAAGAGTAGTCAGTACATGATTCTCTCGGCTCTGCCTGCAACGCAAGGTTTGTATGGTTTTGTTGCATTTATTGTGCTAAGAGGCATGGATATTGCAACCAATGGTTTCTTATTATTTGGTATTTGCGTTGGAGCAGGTCTTGTATTCCTGCTTTCCGCTATTCGTCAAGGTCAAACGGCTGCTAATGGTATCGCTAATATCGGTGCAGGTAATGACGTTTTGACAAACACAATGATTTATTGCGCTCTGCCTGAGTTCTACGCTATTTTGGCTTTGGTGGGAGTAATAATGCTCAGCTAATAATTAACAATGAAAGCATACGTTTTTCCCGGACAAGGTTCTCAGTATGCTGGGATGGGGCGTGATTTATACGAGGCTTATCCACTGGCACGGGACCTGTTCGAGCAAGCAAATGATATTTTAGGCTTCCGCATCACCGACATTATGTTCGGTGATGATGCGGAGGCGCTAAAACAAACGCGCGTAACTCAACCCGCCGTTTTCCTGCACTCTGTTATTGCCTCTAAGGTGAAGTCTTTAGACCATCCGGATATGGTAGCAGGGCATAGTTTAGGGGAATATTCGGCGCTTGTGAGCTGCGAGGCAATCCTTTTTGAAGATGCCTTAAAATTAGTTTTTCGTCGCGCTATAGCTATGCAAAAAGCGTGTGAGCAAACTCCCTCTACGATGGCTGCCATCTTAGGAATGGCTGATGAACGCGTAGATGAGATCTGTCGCGAAGTGAGCGGAGATGTGGTGGTAGCGGCTAATTTCAATTGCCCCGGTCAAGTTGTGATATCGGGCGATATTGCAGGCGTAGAAAGAGCCTGCGAACTGCTCAAAGCTAATGGTGCTAAACGCGCCATCCGTTTACAAGTAGGCGGAGCTTTTCATTCGCCATTGATGCAACCCGCCGCTGAAGAACTGGCTGACGCCATCATGGCTACGGAGTTTCATCAACCGGTTTGTCCGATTTACCAAAACGTAAATGCGTACCCACAAACCAATCCGGATGATATACGTCAAAACTTATTACTACAACTGACTACGCCCGTGCGTTGGACACAAACCATCAAGAACATGATCCTTGATGGAGCTACTGACTTTTATGAGTTCGGTCCGGGCGATGTACTCAAAAACCTCATTAAAAAAATTGACTCTACAGTTACCTTATTTTGATTATACATTACTATGTTTAATCACGATTATGTAAAATAACACTTAAATAGAAAGAATACTGGATAATACTTTATGATAGATTCTGATGATAATATACCTACTCTTAGGATAGCTACGGGGATGGTTTTAGATGTACTGCCTTTGAGAAATACATATTTATTTCCGGGGGTGTTGTTATCCGTTAACCTTGCTCGTCCTCGTTCACAGAAATTAGTTAAGAAAGCTTACGAACAAGAACTTCCGTTAGCGGTTCTCACTCAGCACAACGAATCGATTGAAGATCCGGAAGGCAAAGATTTATATGAATTAGGAACGGCTGCACGAATTATTCGTATCTTCACCATGCCGGATAATACGTCGATGGTTATCCTTGAAGGATTGGTGCGTATTCAATGTGAGAACTTCACAATGACACGTAACAAGACTATTCAAGCTACCATCAATGTCTATCAAGAGCTTATTCCCAAACGCAACGATAAGGAATTTATCTCTATTGCTACGGAGATTCGCAAGAAAGCCGTAGAATTATTAGAGAAGTCCGAGCCGCCTATGTTTGAGGCGATTGGCACGTTAAGGAATATTGACAACCCAATCACGCTGATTAACTATATCTGCGTAAACTTCCCTATCTCCTCCAAAGGCCGTCACGAATTATTGGCGCAAGATTCCATTATGGAACGCGCTCAGATGTTGCTTCAGAACCTCACCGATCGTGTGCACGATTTAGAAACCAAGGAGCAAATCAAAGCCAAGGCACAAACGGATATTGATAAGGAGCAGCGAGAATACTATCTGCAGCACCAATTAGCGGCTATTCGTAAAGAGTTAGGCGACGATACAGACCACATTATCAAGGATATAGAGGAGCGAGCCAAGAAGAAACATTGGCCTGAACAAGTGGCAGAAGTGTTCGATAAAGAACTCAAAAAACTACAACGCACTTCCCCCCACTCTCCCGATTATTCGCTTCAAGAGAACTACTTGAACACCATTTTAGACTTGCCTTGGAACGACGTGACAGAGGATAATTTTGATATCAATCACGCCAAACAAGTCCTGGACGCAGACCATTATGGTATAGAGAAAGTAAAGGAGCGTATTATTGAGTATTTGGCCGTACTTAAGGCGCGTCAAGGGAATCATTTTAATGCCCCTATCCTATGTCTCTATGGCCCTCCGGGTGTGGGTAAAACATCGCTTGGAAAGTCTATTGCTACGGCTTTAGGACGTAAATATGCTCGTATATCTTTAGGAGGGTTACACGATGAAGCGGAGATACGTGGACACCGTCGTACCTATATTGGTGCGATGCCGGGGCGCATCATTGAGAACCTGCGCAAGGTACAAGCTTCGAACCCCGTTTTTGTGTTAGACGAGATTGATAAGATTGGTGCCGACTATAAAGGAGATCCAACCTCTGCCCTACTCGAAGTCCTTGATCCTGAGCAGAATAGCACGTTCCACGACAATTATTTGGATGTTGACTACGATTTAAGTCGCGTCTTGTTTATTGCTACGGCGAACACGTTAGATTCTATTCCTCGTCCGTTGTTAGACCGAATGGAACTGATTGAGATGACGGGTTATCTGCAAGAAGAAAAAGTGGAGATAACTAAATGTCACCTCATTCCTAAAGAGTTTGAGAAGCATGGCATTAGACCTTCACAGTTACACCTCAAGAAGGATATTATCGAACAGATCATCGAAGACTATACGCGTGAATCGGGTGTACGCTCTTTAGAAAGAGAGATTGCCTCTATCTGCCGTAAAGTAGTGACAAAAATAGCACTGGACGAGCCTTATAATGTGACGGCTACACCCGAAGATATCGTTTCGTATTTGGGTCGTAAGCGTTTTTACAGAGAAGCGTGGGAAACGAATAAATATGCAGGTGTGGTGACAGGTTTGGCTTGGACACAAGTGGGGGGTGAGATTCTTTTTATCGAGACCTCTCTATCTACCGCTAAAACCCCTACCCTCACCTTGACGGGTAACCTTGGCGATGTAATGAAAGAGTCCGCCAATATTGCGCTTGGGTATATCAAAGCGCATGCTACGCAGTTTGGTATTAAGTCCAAGGACTTAGAAACGAAATCGGTTCATATCCACGTACCCGAAGGGGCTACGCCTAAGGATGGTCCGAGTGCCGGTATCACGATGACAACGGCTTTGGTATCTGCATTTACGGGGCGATTGGTTAAACCGCGTATCGCTATGACGGGTGAGATGACACTTCGTGGTAAAGTGTTACCTATCGGAGGAGTAAAAGAGAAGATTTTAGCCGCCAAACGCGCCGGTATCACCGATCTTATCCTTTGTCAAGACAACCAAAAAGATGTAGAGGATATTCCCGAAAAGTATTTGAAAGGTTTGCGTTTCCACTATGTCAAGGATATACAAGAAGTAATTAACTTAGCATTAGTATAATGGATCTTTTATTTGTATTTTTATTAGTAGCGCTTATTGTTTCGTATATATGCAGCACCTTGGAATCGGTGATGATGACCACCACCCTATCCTTCTTAACGATGAAGGAGGAGATGGGGAGTAAGGCTGCCACTATTATGAAAGGGTTTAAGGAGCACCCGGACCGCCCCTTAGCGGCAATCTTATCCCTTAACACGATTGCGAATACGGTGGGTGCCGCCGGTGTTGGTCAACAAGCCACGATTGTGTTTGGAAGTCAATGGTTTGGCTTAGTGAGCGCGATTGTAACACTGCTTATTCTTATTTTTGCAGAGATTATTCCCAAGACGATAGGAACAACCTATTGGAAGCAGTTAATGCCTGCTTGTGCATATATGATTAGGGCGCTGATTTATATCCTCTACCCTATTGTTTTGCTTATTCAGTGGATAACCAAGATCTTACCCAGTTCGGAGGAGGCAGTGGTCAGTCGTGAAGAAGTGGTAGCGATGGCGAATGTGGGCGAAGAAGAAGGTGTGATTGAGGAGGACGAGAATAAGATCATCCGCAATGTGATGCGCCTTGACGAGATTAAGGCTTCCGATGTGATGACTCCTCGTGTGGTGGCTGCCACGGCACCCGAGAAGATGACCCTCAAACAGTATTATGATTGTGACGACTACGACCATTACTCGCGTATCCCTATCTATGCTGATTCACCCGAATATATCACGGGTTATATCTTACGTGATGATGCCTTAGAAGACCTTACGGAGGATAAGTTCGACATCACTTTGGGAGACATCAAGCGTCCTATTCCCCAGTTTGGTGAGGAGCAGTCTATTGGTGATATCTTTGACCAGATGTTACGACAGAAGTCTCAGATTGGTATTGTGATAGACGATTATGGTTGTTTCCAAGGTATCTTAACCCTTGAAGACGTGATTGAAACGGTCTTTGGATTGGAGTTAGTGGACGAACGTGACGTTGTCACAGATTTACAGGCATACGCTCGTGAGCGTTGGCAACAACGACAGAAGCGCTTTAAGCCTATTAAAAAAGACAATAACTAAATTGCTGTTATACAATACCTTATTTACGATAGAATGAACGAGTGTACCGAGTCGGATGTGGCTCGGCTGATGGGTATTGTGCCCTCTTTCCGTAAGGAACAAGCCAGTCGCTATACCCATTTGTTCGGTCAATGGACAACTCTCAAAACGTGGGAGTTGCTGATGCAACTGACGGCTATTTCCTCTCCTTTGGTTCGTTATGGGGCTTATGGTAAACCCTATTTGGAGGGCGGACCATTTTTCTCCATTAGTCATTGTAAGACAGCTGTGGCAGTGGCTATTGATGAAGAGAATGAGATTGGTATAGATATCGAGTCTATTCGACATGCGGACGATGCACTTATCCAACGGACCATGAACGAGCAGGAACAGCAACTCATTCGGACTTCTCAAGAACCGGATAGAGTGTTCACCACTTTTTGGACACAAAAAGAGGCAGTCCTCAAAGCCCGTGGAACGGGACTGATTGATGAACTGCCTCTTGTCTTATCTTCCTTATCTGAGAAAGAAAGGAAGCAATTACAGACTCGCGTTTCTCTTAATTATGTTTTTTCCGCGTTTGTCTGTTAACTTAATCTCTAACATTCCTAACGATTGGTCTTCGGTGGTTTCCACTTTGTAGTGGCGACGCCATTTGGATTTTAGACTTGAGCCGAAGACTCCTCTACAAACGTAGGAATAGACGTAGGGGTGTAGAGAAAGTCGCACACGCTCTTTTGGGTGTTCCTCTCGATAATGTATCAAGTGGTCTTCAATAGTATCGGTAAATAGAATGGTTGATTGCACTTTGCCTTTGCCAAGGCAGGTGGGACACACTTCCATCACGTTCACTTCTACCGCAGGGCGCACTCGTTGGCGTGTAATCTGCATTAATCCGAACTTAGACAAAGGAAGGACATTGTGTTTAGCTCTATCGGAAGCCATCAACTCTTGCATGTGTTCGAGGAGTTGGTCTTGATGCTCTTTCTTATCCATGTCGATGAAGTCGATGATAATGATGCCGCCGATATCGCGCAAGCGCAATTGATGGGCAATCTCATCAGCTGCTAACATGTTAAATTGGAAAGCATTCTCTTCCTGGTCTTCATACAGTTTCTTACTTCCGGAGTTGACATCAATAGCAAACAAGGCTTCCGTCTTATCAATAATCAGGTATCCTCCATGCTTAAACCCTACCGTACGACCGAGACCGGTCTTGAGTTGGCGAGTGATGTCGTACTTATCGAAAATAGGTTGCTTGAACTTATAGTGCTTGACCATCTTAACGCACTGAGGTGCGATGAGTTCAACGTACTGTTTAACCTCATTATAGATGGCTTCATCGTTGACTTGAATAGCGGTAAAATCAGGGGAGAAAAGATCCCTAATCATTCCTATCGTACGACCTAACTCTTCGGAGACAAGAAAGACGTCACTCTTTCTTGTTTGTTGCAGTGTACGAACGGATTCTTCCCAACGACGCACTAATAAATTCAGTTCATTGTCGAGTTCTGCTGCCCGCTTATCTTCAGCAACGGTTCTCACAATCAATCCAAACCCTTGCGGTTTGATGGATTGCATCAGTTGCTTAAGGCGAGAACGCTCGGACTCTTTTTTAATCTTACTGCTTACCATCACCTTTTCGGCAAAGGGGATAAGAACAATATTCCGACCTGCAATACTAATCTCTGCGGTCAAACGAGGTCCCTTCGTGTTGATGGGCTCCTTGATGACTTGTACCAATAACTGGTCACCTACATGTAAACAGTCGGCAATCTGTCCATCTTTTCCCACATCCTTTTGGCGAGGAATACGCGTCACCGTTGGCACTTTGCGACGATCGCTAACGGCCTTAGTGACGAAGGCTTGTGCTGTAAGAAACTGCGGACCTAAATCCTGATAATGCAGAAAAGCTTCTTTCTCGTGACCTACATCAACAAAGACTGCATTCAATGCGGGCATCACTTTTTTGACACGTCCGTAGTAAATGTTACCAACCGAGAAATTGTCTTGATTACGTTTTTCTCGGTTGATCTCCTGCAAACGACCATCTTCTGTGAGCGCAATGGCAATCTCACCAGGCTGTACGTCTACAATTAATTCGCTTTTCATAACTTATCGCATTCGCTACAAGCTTACTTATGCTTATGGCGATTCTTACGCAAACGTTTTTTACGTTTGTGTGTAGACATTTTGTGTCTCTTATGCTTTTTTCCGTTTGGCATAATCGTAAAATATTTGATTGTTAATAACTAAAAATGATTACTTATTTACCTTTCAGCAGCACTGCAAAGTCATCCGATGGGCGGAAAGCAGGTATCTTATGCTCAGGCACCTGAATGGAAGTCTTGGCACAGATATTACGAGCTACTTTGGCAGCACGAGTCTTGGTGTGGAATGTACCAAAGCCACGGAGATATACATTCTCTTCACGGCTAATTGCTTGTTTCACTTTATCCATCAGGGACTCCACGATGTTCAAAATCGTCGTTTTGTCGTATCCCGTTTGGATAGAAATTTCGTTAACGAGTTCAGCTTTTGTCATAATTAATATAGGTTAAAAAGTTAGTGGCGTAAAAAATCGAGTGCAAAGTTACAACATTTTTTTCATTTATACAAATTTTTTTGTGTTTTTTGTTAAAAAAAATGCAGATTATAAGCAGAATATGGATAAAGCTCGCAATGTTAGACGCGAAAATGCGTAATTTTCCAATTCCTTCCAATGCACTTTGACCACGTTGGGCAACGTAGGTAAAACCTCACATCGACACACCTTAAAACGAGCGTGTAGTTTTTGGTGACTGAGCACGTGAGTGAGGGTAAGTTGAGTATGCCCTCCGGGCTGTTTAGCAGGTTGAACAGGTTGAGTTCCATCGGTTATTAGAACGAATTCCCACAGGTGTTGCCAAATATCTTTCTCCGTTCGTTGATGAATGAGTGTATACCCCTCCTTATCTATATATATAATATAGTCTAAATATCTGTTTTTCAATGCTTTTTTTACTTTGCGTAAAGGAAGCACCTCCATGGTGTGATGGGCATAACCAAGACAGAAACGACGCAATTCACAATGCTCGCAATCGGGGTTTTGTGGTGTGCAGTAAAGTGCTCCAAACTCCATGATAGCAGAGTTGAATAGACGTGGCTGTTCTTTATCTAATAAGGTTTCGTCTAAGGCGTGGAAATGTTTTTTTCCTTGTTCGGTATCAAAGACCGTATCGTCATCAAAGAGGCGAGCAAGCACGCGATAGACGTTGCCGTCCATGGCGGGATAGGGCAAATTATAAGCAAACGATGCTATCGCACCGGCGGTGTAGTCCCCTATTCCGGGGAGGGAACGCCAGAAGGAGAAGGACCGCTGCGCTGAAGGACCGGCTTCGCCTGAAAGACCGTCCTCCGGACTGAAGGATTGAACGATTTGTTGAGCAGCTTTGTGAAGGTTGCGGGCACGGGAATAATAACCAAGTCCTTGCCAAAGGAGGAGTACCTCGTCTTCGGAAGCATTGGCAAGATCTTGAACCGTTGGGAAACGGTCAATAAAACGTTGGTAATAATCCAGACCTTGTGCTACGCGAGTTTGCTGTAAGATAATCTCCGAGATCCAAATCTTGTAAGGATCTTGTGTCTCGCGCCAAGGTAGGATGCGTTTATTCGCCTCGTACCAGCGATAAAGTGCCTGTTGAAATAGTGGTATATTCACAATCGGTTGCAAAATTACTACTTTTTCCCCATATATACAAATAAAAACAAAAAATATTTGCGTATATCATTTATTTTTTGTAATTTTGCAGCGTTTTTTGGTAATATGCGCAAATTTGTGAATAAATAATATTTATATATGGAATTAAGTGAACAAGAATTAGTGCGCAGGCAAAGTCTGCAAACCATGCGAGAGATGGGGATTAACCCCTACCCCGCTGACGAGTACGTGGTTACAGGATACTCTACAGATATCAAAGAGCATTTCGACGAATGGGACGGCAAACCCGTCACCATCGCCGGACGACTGATGAGCAAACGCATCATGGGTAAAGCCTCCTTTATCGAGTTGCAAGACTCGAAAGGACGTATCCAATGCTATGTCAGTCGGGATGATATACAGGAGTCAATAGTGGAAAGTGAAAGTGAAAGTGAAAGTGAAAAGTTGACCGTGGAGCAGCAGATGTATAACGTTGTCTTCAAGAAACTGCTGGACATAGGCGACTTTATTGGAATAGAAGGGTTTGTGTTCCGCACCCAGATGGGTGAGATCAGTGTTCACGCTAAGAAACTGACCGTTCTCGCCAAATCGTTACGTCCCCTACCTATCGTTAAATATAAAGATGGTGTGGCTTACGACGGCTTTAACGATCCCGAGCAACGCTATCGCCAACGCTATGTCGATCTCGTCGTTAACGAGGGCATAAAAGATACCTTCCTCAAACGCGCCACGATCCTACGTACAATGCGTAAGATCTTCGACGAGGCAGGATATACCGAAGTGGAAACCCCTATCTTACAGCAGATTGCGGGTGGAGCCAGTGCTCGTCCGTTCATCACGCACCATAACACTTTAGATGTCGATATGTACCTGCGTATCGCTACCGAACTATACCTAAAGAGGCTGATTGTCGGTGGTTTTGAAGGCGTTTATGAGATTGGGCGTAACTTCCGTAACGAAGGTATGGATCGCAGTCACAACCCTGAGTTCACCTGCATGGAGCTTTATGTTCAGTACAAGGACTATAACTGGATGATGACCTTCACAGAAAACCTTTTGGAGCAGATTGCTATCGCTGTCAATGGTACAACGAAAGTGAAGGTTGGCGACCACGAAGTGGATTTCAAAGCACCTTATCGTCGCTTGCCTATTCTTGATGCCATCAAAGAAAAAACAGGCGAAGACCTGTCAACCATGAGCGAGGATGAGATTCGCAAGGTCGCTATCAAATATGGTGTAGAAGGCACGGATAAGATGGGTAAAGGTAAACTGATTGACGAGATCTTTGGGGAGACCTGTGAGGGAACGTTTATTCAACCGACCTTCATCATTGACTACCCTGTAGAGATGAGCCCGCTCACGAAGATGCACCGTTCCAAACCCGGAATGACAGAGCGTTTTGAGTTGATGGTAAATGGTAAAGAGTTAGCGAACGCTTATTCGGAGCTCAATGACCCGATTGACCAATACAACCGCTTTGTAGAGCAGATGAAACTCGCCGACAAAGGCGATGACGAAGCGATGGTGATTGACCACGATTTCGTGCGTGCCCTTGAATACGGAATGCCGCCTACGAGTGGTATTGGTATCGGTATAGATCGCTTGGCTATCTTAATGACCGGACAAGCCAGTATTCAAGAAGTGCTGTTGTTCCCCACAATGAGATAATTGATAATTGAAGATTGGCTATTGAAGATTGAATTATGAATAATCGAGTTGCAATATTAGGTAATGGCAGTTGGGCGACGGCACTGGCAAAAGTGCTGCTCATCAATCAACCTACTATAAACTGGTATATCCGTCGTCAAGAAGCTATTGATGAGTTTATAGCACTTGGCAAGAACCCCAAGTACCTCAGTAATATCCGTTTTGACACCAATCGAATCCATTTCTCTTCGGATATAAACGAGGTGATTAGTAATTCTGATATTATCGTTTTAGCTATTCCGTCTCCATACGTCAAACAATCACTCAACAAAGTGAAACGCTCTTTACGGCAGAAACTGATTATCTCGGCCGTGAAGGGTATGATCCCTGATGAGAACATGATTGTGACGGACTACCTCAAGCATAAGTTCCACGTTCCCTATTCTAACCTGGCTGTCATTGCGGGTCCCTGCCATGCGGAAGAGATTGCGTTAGAGCGACTGAGTTATCTCACCATCGGATGTGAGGATATGGCCGGTGCCAAACGCTCTGCGATGCTGTTTGAGACGGATTTTGTGAGAACCTATTTGAGCGACGATGTCGTCGGATTGGAATATTCATCGGTGATGAAGAACATCTACGCTATTGCTGCAGGAATGTGCTATGGGTTGCATTATGGAGATAATTTTCAATCGATACTTATTTCCAATGCCATTCAAGAGATAGACCGTTTCACCACGGCTTTTGATAATCGTCATCGTAACATTGATGCTTCCGGATATTTAGGCGATGTGCTGGTAACGGCTTATTCTAAGTTTAGTCGCAATCGCCAGTTCGGTCAACTGATAGGAATGGGTTATAGCGTCAAGGCGGCTCAGATAGAGATGGAGATGATAGCCGAAGGCTACTATGGTACGCGTTGCGTCCATTTGGCCAATGAGAAAATGCAAGTCAGACTTCCTATAGCGGAAGCGATGTATGAGATTTTATATAATCATCAATCGCCCACAATAGCAATCAAAGAATTAACACACAAACTACAATAATACAATTACAAAATGAAGATTTGTCTTAAAAATGCTATTTCGTTTGTACCCGAAGGTACGATGAATACGCTTGCAGTTCAGACACAAGCTGCTAACGAGTTATTAGAAAATGGTCAAGGTGCAGGAAATGATTTCTTAGGTTGGGTACACCTCCCCGGTGAGACGCCCGAGGCACTGTTGAACGATATCCAAGCAACGGCAAATATACTGCGTGCCAAAGCTCAGATCATCGTTGTCGCCGGTATCGGTGGTTCGTATCTTGGTCCACGTGCCGTGAACGAAGCTCTTGACCACACGTTTGGCCTGAATGGCAATAACCCCCGCGTGGTGTATGCCGGAAACAATATCGGTGAGGATTATCTGGCAGACCTTATGGAACTGCTTGAAGGTAAGACGTTTGCCATCATCAATATCTCTAAGTCGGGCACTACGACGGAGACGGCATTGGCTTTCCGCCTGCTCAAGACGATGCTTGAGAAACAAGTGGGCAAAGCGCAAGCCAAAGACCTGATTGTTTGCATCACGGATAAAGCCAAAGGTGCCGCTCGCAAAGTGGCTGAGATAGAGGGATATAAGACGTTTGTTATTCCGGATAACGTAGGCGGACGTTTCAGTGTACTCACACCGGTGGGACTGTTACCTATTGCTTGTGCCGGTCACAATATCAAGGCTCTGATCAAAGGGGCGCAAGACATGGAAAAAGCAACGGGCGTGGATGTTCCTTACGAGAAGAACCCGGCTTGCCAATATGCGGCAATGCGTAATGCTCTCTATCAGTTTGGTAAGAAGATTGAGATCATGGCTAACTTCAACCCGAAAGTTCACTATTTTGCCGAGTGGTGGAAACAACTCTATGGCGAGAGTGAAGGTAAGGACCATAAGGCTATCTTCCCTGCCAGCGTTGATCTGACAACAGACTTGCACTCGATGGGACAATGGATTCAAGATGGTGAACGCTCTATTTTTGAGACGGTTATTTCGATTGAGAACGCCAATAAGAAAGTCATTTTCCCCAGCGACGAGCAGAACCTTGACGGACTGAATTTCCTTGCCGGCAAGCGCGTCGATGAAGTTAATAAGATGGCGGAACTCGGTACACAACTGGCTCACGTAGATGGCGGAGTGCCCAATATTAAAATCTCCTTCGAGAAAGTAGATGAATACAACCTCGGCCAATTCATCTATTTCTTCGAGCGTGGATGCGGTATATCGGGGTATATGTTAGGCGTTAATCCGTTTAACCAACCCGGTGTGGAAGCCTATAAAAAGAATATGTTTGCCCTATTAAACAAGCCCGGATACGAAGAGGAATCCAAAGCGATTCTAAAGCGCATTGGATTCTAGTGGAAAGTGAAAGTGGAAAGTGAAAGTGGAAAGTGAAAAGAAATAAAATATATGGAAGAGAACTGGACTACAGAAATAAAGCCCAAAGACAAGCTTTTAAGTGTCGATTTTAAGGAAATCTGGCGTTATCGCGACTTGATGATGTTGTTCGTTAAGCGTAACATCATCACGCAATATAAACAGACTGTTTTAGGACCATTGTGGTATCTTATTCAACCGATGATGACAACCGTGATGTATATGGTTGTGTTCGGCGGTATTGCAAAGATTTCCACGGACGGACTGCCCCAACCGCTTTTCTATTTGGCGGGTATCGCTTTTTGGCAGTATTTTGCAGACTGTTTGAACAAAACCAGTAACACCTTTGTTTCTAACGCAGGCATTTTTGGAAAAGTCTATTTCCCGAGATTAGTTACGCCACTGAGTGATGTTATCAGTAACTTGGTGCGTTTTGGAATACAGTTTGCGCTCTTCCTGATGGTGTATGCGTATTATGCCATCTTTACGGACGTGCAGATTCACACGAATGTCTATGCCCTACTCTTCCCCGTCCTCGTTGTGATGTTAGCGGGATTAGCTTTAGGCTTCGGTGTGCTGTTCTCGTCTATGACCACGAAATATAGGGACTTGCAGTTGTTGCTCTCCTTCTTTGTGAGTCTATGGATGTACGCCACTCCGGTGATCTATCCGCTTTCCACGATTACCAATGAGAAGATACGTCTTATCATGATGCTCAATCCGTTGACAGGTGTGGTAGAGTTCTTCAAGTATGGAATGCTGGGCGTAGGTTGCCACGAATGGTGGATGTTAGGATATAGCTTCGCGTTTATGGTAGCCCTGCTGGCTGTCGGTATCGTTGTGTTTAACAAGGTACAACGGTCGTTTATGGATACCGTGTAGGCAGATAGGCTGAAAGGCTGAAAGGCTGAAAGGCGGAAAGGCAGGCGAATTATGATTTGTAAGCCGAATTGTAAGATCAATATTGGTTTAAGGGTGCTGAATAAGCGAAAAGATGGTTACCATAATTTGGAGACCATCTTTTATCCTATTCATGGCCTGACCGATACACTGGTGGTTGAGCCTTCTAAACAAGACGATATTTCTTTTCGTCAACAAGGCCTGACAATCGATTGTGCATCGGAAGACAACCTGATTGTGCGCTGCTACCGACTGATGCGCTCACTTTACCCTTCCGTGGGTGGCGTAGAGGTGGAACTGACGAAGACGATTCCTTTTGGTGCCGGATTGGGTGGAGGCAGTAGCGATGCTGCCCACATGGCAATCGCACTCAACCAACTCTTTGACCTTCAACTTTCTAAAACTCAGTTGGCTTCTATTGTCAGCCAACTCGGAGCGGATTGTGCCTTCTTTATCTATAACACACCTTGTTATGCAGAAGGTATTGGTGAGGTGCTCACGCCTCTCTCAAGTTCGCTTGTTGGCACGCGGATAGTCATGGTCAAACCTGAGGTGGCTATCTCCACCAAAGAGGCCTATAGCGGTATCACGACCGAACTGCCTAAGGGAAGTTTACCCCACACGCTTTCTAAGAAAGCATTGACTTCTGATTCTCGATTTGTGAACGATTTTGAACCGGCTGTTTTTGCGGCTCACCCACTATTAGCCGACATAAAAAAGCGTCTGCAAGACGCAGGCGCTTATTATACGGCTATGTCGGGTAGCGGATCAACTATTTACGGCTTGTTCCAAGATGATGCGGAACGTCGTGCCGCCATTGATCTGACTCTGACAGACAAAGAGCTTGCCTCGATGGTAATCTTCAATGATACGCTTGCTTAGGCATAAACCTAATCCCCATCCCCGTTGTTTGGTTGAGTAACCCGGTTGGAAGATGGTCTTCCAGCGTCGATGTTCAATGCCCTTGCCCGTATCCGCCACATCAACACAGACAACTTTGCCTTTCGCAAAGGCGGTGAGCGTAATCGAACCCGCTCCATTCATGGCATCAATAGCATTCTTTATCAGATTCTCTATTACCCACGCGAAAAGAGGCGCATTAAGCATGGCATAGAGCGATTCCTCTACTTTAATGGTATATTTGACTTGAGACGATGTACGAGCTTGCATATAGGCAACTGTTTCAGATAGCACTTTGGTCACATCCGTGGATGTCAAGGCGGGAACGGACCCAATCTTAGAGAACCTATCCGCAATCACTTGTAAACGCTCAATATCCGCGTGCATGTGCGGGATATAATTGTTACTATCCTTATAATCGGCTTGCAATAACTCCAACCAAGCATTAAGCGATGAGATGGGAGTTCCCAACTGATGGGCCGTTTCTTTACTCAGTCCTGCCCAAACACGGTTCTGCTCACTGCGTTGGGATACGTAAATGACATAAATGCCAATGACGAGGAAAAGGAAAATAAGGGAAAACTGAAGATAAGGAATATAATGCAACAGATATAACAACGTCGATTCATCGTAATAGATATATTGCGTTATCCGCTCATCAATCTTCACCTCGATAGGCCCATTGAGTTCTTCAATGGGAGGCATCTGTGCCGCCGCATTACGCGAGATGAGCAACTGCCCGTCTTTATCTACCATGTACACGGGAATAGTGTTATTGCCTTCAATGATGGAGGTCACAAAATCGATATCCGTATTCTCGTCCGCTAAAATGAACTGACGGGTCGCTTCTGCCCATATTTCCATCTTGCGCTGTTCCTCCAACGCCAGTTTACGAGTGAGCGAGGTGGTAAACACCACAGACAAGACTACAATAACTAAAGATACACCAAGAACAACAATAGAGATGTTTTTAGTATTCACCACTGATTTCATATAATTTTGCTTTTTGTGGCACAAAGATACGACTTATTTTTTATATATGCAATTTTTTTGTAAAAAAATCAAAATATATTTGCAAAATCCAAAAAAAAAGCGTAACTTTGCAACGAAAATGCGAAATATGGGCTAAAAGATGCTAAATTATTAAATTTATCAATTAATACATTAAAAATTTTTATTATGAAACCAACTCACATTGAACACTTAGGAATTGCTGTTCCGAGTTTGGAAGAGGCTATGCCTTTCTTCGAGTTTTTAACAGGTGCTAAATGCTACTCTATTGAGGAAGTAGCTGACCAAAAAGTAAAAACCGCTTTCTTCAAAGTAGGTCAAACTAAGATTGAGTTACTTGAGCCTACATGCCCCGAGTCAACGATTGCTAAGTTTATTGAGAAAAACGGAGGCCGTGGTGGTGTTCACCATGTAGCTTTTAACGTTGAGAACGTAGCAGAAGCCCTTAAAGAGGCGGAAGCTGCAGGTATCCAACTGATTGATGTTGCTCCTCGCAAAGGTGCTGAGAATCTTATGATTGCTTTCTTACACCCAAAGAGCACGAAGGGCGTTCTCACCGAACTCTGCCAGCAGCCTTGCTAATTTAGAGTAGTTGAAAGTTTAAAGTTTATAGTTGAAAGAAGTCGACTAGATTACAAGTTTAAAGTTTATAGAATTATGGATAATGCAAAAATGCAAAAGTTGCTCGACTCACGTGCTCAAGCATTAGCTGGCGGTGGCGAAGCAGCGATTGAAAAACATCACGCAAAAGGTAGTTATACTTGCCGTGAGCGTATTACGAAACTGTTAGACGAAGGTTCGTTTGAAGAAGTTAATATGTTCCTTACCCATCGTTGCCACGACTTCGGAATGGATAAGAAAGTGTTCTTAGGGGATGGCGTTGCCGTTGGTTCAGGTACGATTAATGGCCGCCTCGTCTTTGTTTTTGCACAAGATGCTACCGTTATTGGTGGTTCTCTTAGTGAAACGATGGCGCTTAAGATCTGCAACGTCATGGATCAAGCCATGAAATTAGGTGCTCCTATCATTGGTCTGAATGATTCGGGTGGCGCTCGTATTCAAGAAGGTGCTTGTGCCCTTGCCGGTTATGCTGAGATCTTTGAGCGTAACATTCTTGCTTCGGGTGTCGTTCCTCAAATCAGTGTTATCTTCGGTCCTTGCGCCGGTGGTGCTGTTTATAGCCCCGCTTTGACGGACTTCATTATGATGACCGAGCAAAACTCGTACATGTTCATTACGGGGCCGAAAGTAGTGAAGAGCGTTACCGGTGAAGACGTCTCCGTAGAACAATTAGGCGGAGCGAAAGTGCATGCTACCAAGTCGGGTGTTACCCACTTTGTTGCTGCTACCGAGGACGAAGCCTTAGAGCAAGTACGTCGTTTGGTAGGTTTCATTCCGCAAAACAATATGGAGGAGGCTCCGTTGGTTGAGTGCAAGGATGATCCGGCTCGTATTGAAGATGCTTTGAATGACCTCGTTCCCGCGGATCCTAATAAACCTTACGATATGAAGTCTATCATCAACCTTATCGTGGATAACGGCGATTTCATGGAGGTTCAGAAGGATTATGCAAAGAACATCATCTGCGGTTTCGCTCGTTTCAATGGCCGTTCAACCGGTATCATCGCCAACCAACCTAGTTGGTTAGCCGGTGTATTAGACTGCGATGCCAGTCGTAAGGCAGCTCGTTTCGTTCGTTTCTGCGACGCCTTTAACATCCAGATTTTGACTTTAGTTGACGTTCCCGGTTTCCTCTGCGGTACAGGACAAGAGTATGCCGGTATCATCGATCACGGAGCAAAACTGATGTTCGCTTACGGCGAAGCCACTGTTCCAAAGGTTACGATTACGGTTCGTAAGAGTTATGGCGGTAGCCATATCGTTATGAGCTGCAAGCAGTTACGTGGTGACATGTGCTACGCATGGCCGAACGCAGAGATCGCTGTGATGGGTGCCAGTGGTGCTGTAGGTGTTCTACAAGCGAAAGCTCTGAAGGCGATTGAAGACCCTGAAGAGAAGAAGAAATTTATTGCCGAGAAGGAGGCTGAATATAAAGATTTGTTTGCCAGTCCTTATCAAGCTGCTAACCGCGGTTACATTGATGATGTTATTGAGCCTCGTTACACCCGTGCTCGCATTATCCGTGCGTTTGAGAACTTGCAGACCAAGCGCCTAACGAATCCTCTCAAGAAACATAGTAATATTCCATTATAATTCATAGTTCAATGAATACGTTACTAATCATCAATTGGGGACACGTTTGGATGGTAACAGGTATGGGTTTTGCCCTTGTTTTCTGTCTGCTCGTGGTTTTGATATTTATCCTTAAAGGGTTTGGTGCACTCATGCAGAAGAAACCGGCAACAGTTGCATCAGCCCCTCAAAAGGAACAAAGTTCCAAGCCCCAAATAAAGGAGGAAAAAGATATGGCAATTAATTCTAATATGACTGCCGCCATAGCTATGGCGCTGCATTTGAGTTACTTTGGTGGAATGCACGACGAAGAACCTACCCATATTACGGTGAACCTTCGTCCCACCCAATGGAACAATAAAATGTATGGTATGAACAATCTTATTCGTTAATCTTATGAAAAGTTTCAAATTTACAATAAACGGTCAACAATATGACACGACCGTGGAAGATCTTGGCAATCAAAAAGCCAACGTTACCGTCAATGGTATGTCCTTTGAAGTTAGTCTAGGTGAAGAAACCACCGTAGCTGCTCCTGCTGCTCCTGCTCCCGAAGTAAAGGCTGCTCCTGCTGCACCGGCTCTGGCTCCTGAAGTTAAAGCTGCTCCGGCTCCTGCTGCTGCCCCTGCCAATGGTGTGAAAGTGGTTAGTCCTCTTCCGGGTTCTATCATCAAAGTGCTTGTTTCTGAAGGCCAAGCTGTGAAGAAAGGGGATACCTTACTCACACTGGAATCCATGAAGATGGAGAATCCTGTAGCAGCAGAACAAGATGGTACAGTAAAACAAATCTGCGTTACTGCCGGTCAATCCGTTATGCAAGATGACGTACTGATCGTATTAGGTTAAGGTTATGGAGAGTTTATTAGCATTTTTTGAAACGTTCGGGTTCTTGAACATGAGTTGGCAACAAGGGCTGATGATCCTCATCTCGTTCTTCTTGCTGTACTTAGCTATCAAGAAAGAATTCGAGCCGTTGCTTCTGCTCCCCATCGCCTTTGGTATGTTGCTCACTAACTTGCCTAATGCCAATATGTTCCATACTGAGCTATGGGCCGCTTTCTTGGACGAGACCAGTCCCTACTACCATAGTTACGGGGCTATCCTCAAGGATGCCGGTCTGCTCGATGTGCTGTATATCGGTGTTAAGGCAGGATTATATCCTTGTCTCATCTTCATTGGCGTTGGTGCAATGACGGACTTTGGTCCCCTCATCGCTAATCCTAAGAGCTTACTGCTCGGTGCGGCTGCCCAATTAGGTATCTTCATCACGTTCCTGATGGCGAACTCCATTGGTCCGCTGTTGGAGTCGTTCGGTTGCGATCCTACGTTGGTGGCTCAATGGGGATTTACGGAAGCGCAAGCCGGTAGTATCGGCATCATCGGTGGTGCCGATGGACCGACGAGTATCTTCCTAACCTCTAAGTTAGCTCCGGAGTTACTCGGACCTATCGCTATTGCAGCCTATTCATATATGGCTCTCGTGCCGGTTATTCAGCCGCCTATCATGCGACTGCTGACCACGGAGAAAGAACGTGCCATCAAGATGAAACAACTGCGTCAAGTGAGCAAAACAGAGAAGATCATCTTCCCTATCATCATCACGGCTATCGTAGCCCTTATCCTTCCGGATGCTGCTCCGCTGATTGGCTGCTTGATGCTTGGTAACTTGATGAAAGAATGTGGCGTAGTAGATCGTTTGAGCAAGACCGCCCAAAACGAGCTGATGAACATCGTGGTCATCTTCCTCGGCTTGAGTGTGGGAGCTACTGCTACGGCTTCGTCCTTCCTTAATGTGCAGACGATTCTTATTCTTGTGATGGGTATTATCGCCTTTTGTTTTGGTACTGCCGGAGGCGTACTGCTCGCTAAACTGATGAACCTCTTCAGCAAAGATAAGATCAACCCGCTTATCGGTTCGGCCGGTGTGAGCGCAGTGCCAATGGCAGCTCGCGTAAGCCAAGCAGAAGGATTGAAAGCGGATTCCCATAACTACTTACTGATGCATGCCATGGGACCCAACGTAGCCGGTGTTATCGGTTCCGCTGTGGCGGCAGGTATCTTATTATCGATGTTAGGATGACCTTTAAGATTGTCACATTAGGTTGTAAACTCAACTTTGCCGAGAGTTCTGCTCTCGGCAAAGTTTTACTTGAACACGGCCATACGAAGGCGAAGGCCGGTGAGGAAGCGGACGTTATCATCGTCAACACTTGCTCTGTTACAGATACTGCCGATCAAAAAGATAGACAAGCTATCCATCGCCTCAAACGCGAGAATCCGAATGCAAGGATTATCGTCACAGGGTGCTACGCTGCCCTTCAACCCCAACAGATTGCCTCCATGATGGAGGTCAGTCATGTAATCCCTAAAGACCTTAACACATTCCATCCTGCCTATTCGAAGGATGATAGAACACGTTGTTTCTTGAAGATTCAAGATGGGTGCAACTATTTCTGCACCTATTGTACTATACCGCTTGCCCGCGGGCGATCACGCAATGGCTCCATCGCTTCTATCGTGGCACAAGCCAAAGAAGCACTGGCCCAAGGGGTAAAAGAGATCGTGCTCACGGGTGTAAACATCGGCGACTTCGGCCGTTCCACCAACGAGACGTTCCTCGATTTACTCGTCCAATTAGATAATATAGAAGTCTCCCCTTCGGGGGGAGATTTAGAGGGGGCTGCTTATCGCATCCGTATCTCCTCTTGCGAACCGAACTTACTGACGGACGAGATCATCGAACTGGTGGCGCACAGCAAACATTTTGCACCGCATTTTCATATACCGCTTCAGTCGGGTTCTGACGAGATGCTCAAGATTATGCATCGCCATTACGATACAGCACTTTTTACCGAACGAATCAACCATATACGACAAGTGATGCCACACGCATTTATCGGAGTCGATTGTATGGTAGGCGTGCGCGGGGAAACACCGGAACGATGGAACGAATATGTGAACTATATCTCCTCTCTTCCAGTCTCACAACTGCATGTGTTCACCTACTCAGAACGCGCTAACACTAAAATGCTAACCATGGACCTACCCGTTATCCCCATGACGGAACGACACCGCCGTAGCGAGGTGCTGCACCAAATAAGCGAACAGAAACTAAAAGCATTCTACGAGGCACACAAAGGGCTGCAAGCCACAGTCTTATGGGAGGGGAAGAAGGTTCTCCCTACCCCTCTATCCCCCTACTCCTCTATTCCCATCATGTATGGTTTCACCGAGAACTACATCAAAGTAAGTCGCCCCTACGATAAAACAAAAGTCAATACATTTGAAACGATTATCCTCTAGACAAACTAGACAAACTAGATAAACTAGACTAACTATAATAACTAAAAATACGTAAAACTATGGCAAAGATTCAACCCTTATTGGACCGTGTGGTCATTCGCCCTACGGCCGCAGAAGAAAAAACGGTAGGTGGAATTATTATTCCCGATACCGCACAAGAGAAACCGCTCCGCGGACAAGTCATCGCTGTTGGTAAAGGCACCAAAGAGGAGGAGATGATCCTCAAAGAAGGCGACCAAGTACTCTATGGCAAATACGCCGGTAACGAGGTCGAAATAGAAAACGAGAAACTTATCATCATGCGTCAAAGTGACGTATTAGCAATTCTAAATTAATACGATTATGGCAAAAGATATCACTTACAACATTGAGGCGCGGGATGCCCTCAAACGTGGCGTGGACCAATTGGCCAACGCAGTTAAAGTAACCCTTGGACCCAAGGGGCGTAACGTTATTATTGACCAGAAATATGGTGCTCCGCACATCACCAAAGATGGCGTGACGGTAGCTAAAGCCATAGAACTCAAAGAAGCCTCCGAGAACCTCGGCGCACAACTCGTCAAAGAAGTAGCCTCTAAGACCGGAGACCAAGCCGGTGATGGTACTACAACCGCAACCATTCTGGCTCAATCCATCATCAGCGTCGGACTGAAGAACGTGACCGCAGGTGCGAACCCGATGGCTCTCAAACGCGGTATCGACAAGGCGGTCAGCGCAGTGGTTGAGAACATCAAAGCACAAAGCGAAGTCGTTGGCAATGACTTCGACAAGATCGAACAAGTAGCTACCATCTCTGCCAATAACGATGCCGAGATCGGTAAACTCATCGCAGACGCCATGCGCAAAGTGAGCAAAGATGGTGTCATCACCATCGGTGAAGCCAAAGGCATGGATACTACCATTGATGTCGTACAAGGTATGCAATTCGATCGCGGATATATCAGCCCCTATTTCGTAACAAACACCGAAACCATGGAGGTAGAAATGGATAAACCCTATATCCTCATTCACGATAAGAAAATCAGTAACCTCAAGGAACTCCTTCCCGTATTGGAACCCGCTGTACAAAGCGGCCGTCCGTTGCTGATTATCGCAGAAGACGTCGATAGCGAAGCGCTGACCACTCTCGTTGTGAACCGCCTTCGTGCCCAATTGAAGATCTGTGCTGTCAAGGCTCCCGGCTTTGGTGATCGTCGCAAAGAGATGCTCGAAGACATTGCTATCCTCACGGGCGGAACAGTCATCAGCGAGGAGAAAGGTATCAAACTGGAGACCGCTACACTCGATATGCTCGGTACAGCAGAGAACGTTTCCGTAAGCAAAGACAACACGACGATTGTCAATGGTGCAGGGGATAAGATGGCTATTGCAAACCGTATCGCACAAATCAAGTCGCAGATCACGGCCACCAAATCCACCTACGACAAAGAGAAACTGCAAGAGCGCCTGGCTAAACTCGCCGGTGGTGTCGCTCAACTCAATGTCGGCGCAGCTTCCGAAGTGGAGATGAAAGAGAAGAAAGACCGCGTGGATGATGCCCTCAGTGCTACCCGCGCGGCTATTGAAGAAGGTATCGTTCCCGGTGGTGGCGTAGCGTATATCCGCGCCCAAGAAGCCCTCACGAACCTCAAAGGCGACAACGAGGACGAACAAACGGGTATCGACATCATCCGTCGTGCCATAGAGGAGCCTCTTCGACAAATCGTGAACAACGCAGGACTTGAAGGAGCTGTCGTCGTTGATAAAGTGCGCAGTGGCAAAGCCGACTTCGGTTATAATGCCCGCAAGGACGTGTACGAGAACCTCAAAGCGGCCGGCGTGGTGGATCCTGCTAAGGTGGCTCGCGTAGCATTAGAGAATGCAGCCAGCATTGCAGGGATGTTCCTGACGACCGAATGTGTAATCACCGATATTAAAGAAGACAACCCTGCTCCCGCTATGCCCGCAGGAGGAATGGGTGGAATGATGTAAACCTATGAAATTCAACGTTTTCCTTATGGCAACGATTGCCTTACTTGGTGCTTCTTGTGCAAACAATCACCAGTCACAAATCACCAATCACAAATCACCCATCACCAAACCCGCAATCACCCTTGAGAGCGACCGCTTCACAGCGGAAGCCCTCTGGGCAATGGGGCGTATCAATAACGTTACCCTCGATATCGAAACAGGATGGATAGCCTATTCCGTCAGTTACTACAGCGTAGCGGAGAACCGCTCTACTACGTGGATTCGTATCTGTTCCGAAACCGAGAACGGACTACAAACCATCGACGAGTTCGTTGGCTCCGACCCTGCTTGGTTTGGGAATAGTGGCGTGTTGGCGTATTTGAAGTCCGGCAAACTTTACCTAAGGCAAAACAAGAAAGATATCGCCGTCCAAGGCTTAGAGAAAGATATTGAGGGGTTCCTGTTCTCTCCCATGCGCGACCGCTTGATCGCTATTCAGACCGTCAAGAGCCATCCTACGATTGAAGACCAATATCCTGACCTCCCCAAAGCAAACGCCCACATTGCTACAGACCTAATGTACAAACATTGGGACGAGTGGGTGGACGAGATCCCACAGCCGTTTGTCTATGAGGTACAACTGACCTACAAAGGCGAGATGACGTTGCGCTCAGTCAAGGTGGCTCATCCGATAAACATTTTGGAAGGCACACTGTTTGAATGCCCCATGCGTCCTTTCGGAGGCGTCGAGCAACTATGTTGGAGCCCGGATAACGAGACGATAGCCTATACTTGCCGTAAGAAAACGGGCAAAGACTATGCGCTCTCCACCAATTCGGATATATACCTATATAATATACGCACGGGCGCGTGCACGAACATCACCGAATCCAATGGCGGTTACGACACCAATCCTGCATTCTCGCCGGATGGCACGAAAATAGCTTGGCAATCGATGGAGCGCGACGGCTACGAGAGTGACGAGAACCGACTGATGGTCATGAACCTCAAGACGAACGATATATCGTTCGTCTCCAAAGGCCTGGACACCAACGTGGACAGCTACTATTGGCGTGATAATGAGCACATTGTCTTCAATGCCGTTTGGCACGGAACGACGATGCTCTACAAGACCGACCTTGCCGGTAATCGCTGCTGTTTAACGGAGGGACAATACGACTTCGAACCTATCCCTACCCCGGCCGATTGGAGTGCAGAGGGTAACGAGTATTACTGCTTGCGCCACTCCATGTGCGAAGCCAACGAGATTTACAAGATAACCGGAAATGCCGGAAATACCGGAAAATCCGGAATTACCCAGTTAACCTTTGAAAACAAAAACATCTACGACCAAGTAACGATGGGTACCGTCGTCCCGCGTTGGCAAAAAACAACGGATGGCAAACAGATGCTCACCTGGATCATCCTGCCTCCGCATTTCGATCCAAACAAGAAATATCCCACCCTTCTCTATTGCGAAGGAGGACCTCAATCGCCCGTGAGTCAGTTCTGGTCTTATCGCTGGAACTTCATGATGATGGCAGCACACGATTATATCGTGGTAGCACCGAATAGACGGGGCCTGCCCGGCTTTGGTAAGGAGTGGAACGAAGCCATCAGTGGCGACTATGCCGGCCAGTGTATGAAAGACTATTTCTCAGCTATTGACGAGGCAGTAGCGAATATCCCTGCCGTGGATAAAAATCATCTAGGTTGTGTAGGCGCTTCGTTTGGCGGGTATAGCGTGTATTGGATAGCCGGTCACCACAACCAACGCTTCAAAGCGTTCATTGCGCACGATGGTATCTTCAATGAGGAGATGCAGTATCTGGAGACCGAGGAGATGTGGTTTGCCAACTGGGATTTAGGCGGTCCGTATTGGGATAAGACCAATAAGACGGCTCAACGCACGTTTGCGCAGTCGCCGCATCGGTTTGTTGACCAATGGGATACACCTATCCTCTGTATCCACGGAGAGAAAGACTATCGTATCTTAGCCAACCAAGCGATGGCAGCCTATAATGCGGCTCAACTACAAGGTATCCCGTCCCAACTGCTTATCTTCCCCGAGGAGAACCATTGGGTACTCAAACCTCAAAACGGCATCCTCTGGCAACGCACTTTCTACCAATGGCTTGACCGTTGGCTGAAATAGTTTAGAGTTGAGAGTTGAGAGTTTAGAGAAGTTTAATAGTTTAATCAGTTGAAAGTTGAAAAAGATTTATCATTGGACTGTTCAATATCAAGAGATTGACGCAGAGCGTTGCTTGCGTCTGCACGCCTTACAAAACCATATCCTCACGATGGCGGGTCTTGCTGCCGACGAGGGAGGTTTTGGTATTCAGTACCTCTATCCGCAAGGACTGACATGGATCATCACGAGCATGAGTTTAGAGATGGATTTCATGCCCAAGGCGGGGGATCAGATTATGGTTGAGACATGGGTGGAACAGAACCAGCACATGCTCTCCGTCCGTAACTGTCGGATATACCTAAACACTACATCCTCCCCTATTGGGGGAGGCTTGGAGGGGGCTTTGATCGGTCGTGCCAAAACCGTATGGGCCGTCTTTGACCTGAAGAAACGCGAGATAGTCAATGTCTTTGATCAACCGCCTTTCCAAGGAGTAGAGGAACCTATCGCGCTGGATATGGCACGCCCGAAACGGATGCTACCTTTGCTCACGGAAATACAACACCCGCACACGATTGAATATGGCGATGTGGACTACAACAACCATTGTAACTCGTGCAAATATACGGAGTTTATGCTCAATGCCCATAAACCGGAGTGGTTGAGTAAAGGTTTCCGTTTTGACATCAAATATGCCAAGGAGATCTATCTCGGTGACACGCTCTTCACATTGGTCGAAGCAACGGATAATGCCGTCAACTACCAGCAAAAAGATGCCTCCGGCACTACCCTCTGCGCTGCGAGAATAGAGTATCTCCATCGAATCAATCAACGTAGCACTAACGGAGCACCCACATAGCACCATAGCCTATCGCTCAGTTATACAAGCGATTTGGTACAGTTTTTGTATATCTAACTTGAAATGCGTAAGTTTATTTTCATATTACTCTTCTTCCCCTTGAGCCTCATGGCACAGGAGGTGACACATGTTATTCATCCGGATATAGCTACCCTGCGTATCCGCACAGTACAAGAGGCCACCAACGGTACCCACTCTCCTACCCGCCCCTACCTTGTCTTAGAAGGCGAGAGTATAGATGGTTCAGACCCTGCCAATACCTTGGAAATCAGTTTCGATGAACTCTCTCATGACCCCAAACTATACACTTATTCCGTCACGCATCTCAATGCCAACTATACACCCAGTGACTTAATGAGTAGCGAGTACCTCCGTGGGTTCACTACGCAGGATATTGATTGGTATGACCATTCACTCAATACCCAACAACTCTACACTCACTATTCTTTCACCTTCCCCAACGACCAGATGCAACTCACCCATTCGGGCCATTATGCATTGTCTATCTACCAAGATGGGGATCCGGAGAACATCGTAGCCGTAGCGGTCTTCTCTGTCGTAGCACCTAACGTGGCGGTGACAGGACAAGTCACTTCAAATACCGTCAAAGAGTTTTCCGGTCACTATCAACAACTCGACCTCTCCGTCACTTTCCCTGCCGACACACGCAACGAGGAATATTTCATTGCCGTTCAGCAGAATGGACGTTGGGATAACTTCGTCTTTGCCCCTACGCCCTCCTATCGTGAACCCAATAAACTGCGTTGGACCAATCACGCGGCTTTGGTCTTTGAGGGAGGAAACGAATACCGCCATTTCGATGCCTATTCCACCTATTATGCGGGTACGGGTATTGACCGCGTTCGGTTCAACCAAGGCGAGTACCACGTGCTATTAGACACCGATCGCTCTCGCCAGCAAGGGGTCTATACCCATACGTTTGATGCTAACGGCCAACGCCTCGTCAATGCCGAACGAACACAAGACGTGGATACCGAATCCGAATATATGTGGGTGCACTTCACCCTGCCTGTCAACCAACCCCTCATGAACTATACCCTCTATGTCGGGGGCGATGTCTTCTATAACCGCCTCACCGCAGAGAACCGCATGAGTTATGATGCGGATAACAAGATGTATTGGCTTAACGCATTCATCAAACAAGGGGGCGTTGATTACCAGTTCTGGGCTGTCAATCATGCCGATAACAATAAAATAACCCTCCGGCAAACCGAAGGGTCATTCTGGCAGACGGAAAACGAATATATCGTTTACGTCTATTATCGTCCGCTGGGCGCTAGAGCCGACGAACTGGTCGGACTCCAACGCATCTATTCGCGGTAATCAACTTTTCTTTTCGGGCTCCTCATCGTCCTCGTAATAGTGATAGTGCGACTTCGTCTCTTTATGGAAGAGCTTGCTATAGGCTTTATGCGCACGCTCTAACTGACCATAAAGGTGACGACTGCCGTATCCGTAACCATAGCCATATCCATAACCATAACCGTAACCATAGCCGTAACCGGAACCATGGTAATAGTTGTGCTTATGGTCAGACGGGATATCGGATAGCACAATCTGTATCTTATCCGGTGCATCAACCACGTCAGCAACTTGTTGCAGCGTCTCCTTGCAGAACGAACGATTCGTCTGCATGCAACGAACCACATACAAGCATACATCCACTTGCTCAAGCAACGCATACGCATCCGGCACAAGACCAATAGGCGAGGTATCGATAATAACAAACTCGTAATTCTCACGTAACCAGCGAAGCAACTCGGTCATCTTATCCGAGTGAATCAACTCACCCGGATTGGGCGGGATGTTTCCTGCACGGAATAAGTCAAAGTGATAAGGCGTGTGAATAATCGTCTCCTCTAACTCGCAGTCGCCTATCAGATAGTTCGATAGACCTTTACCATTCTCCACTCCGAGTTTCGTGTGTAAGTTTGGCTTACGTATATCCAAATCCACCAGCGCAGTCTTCTTACCCATCAACGCATAGAGCGTAGCCATGTTCGAACTCATGTACGTCTTACCATCACCTGACTCAGTGGACGTAACCATAAACATCATATCCGACTTACGTTTAGTGATAAACTCTAACCTATGACGGATAGAGCGTAACATCTCCGCATAACTGGATTTAGGCATGTTCTTAACCAATGTCGGGTTCTGTGAACGAACATGACGCAAGGCCCCAATCATGTGGAACTTCGTTATCTTCTCAATGTCTTTCGGCGTACGCACTTTGTTGTTCAACAACTCACTTATAATAATAAGAATCAATGGGATAAGCAAACCAATCACCACATACGTCGTCGTCGTACGTTTCTTATCTTTGTTATTCACCACGTTGGTCGTTCTCGCTTTATCAAGCACCGTGTTATCCGGTGTGTTAGAAGCTTTCTGTATCTCTGCCTCTGCGCGTTTTTGTAGGAAGAACGTGTAGTAGTTATCGTCAATGCGGTAGTTACGCTCGATGGCAATCATCTGCAACTCCTTCTCCGGCAGTAACTTAATCTCTTTTTCCACTTCGGCATAACGATCATTCAAATCTTTCTTCTCAATCTCCATGGAAATACGCATGGACTTAACCACCTCGTTTATCGTCAACTTAACGTTCTCTATATCCTTCGTGAACTTAGCATAATATACGTTCTTCTCCGTCAACTCACCGCGTTGGATACGCAACTCGTTCAACTGAGAAACCAACGTCATCAACATCGGTTCTTCTAACCCAAGAGACGAGGGAGCAATCACGGCACCCGACTCAATATTCGTTTGCAGGTAATTCGTCAGATAGTCAAAGTACATCTCGCGCAAACGCAACTGCATGTTCTGTTGATCATACTCTGACAACTTACTCATCAGCGTCCCTGCGTACGAACTTACATCCACAAACATGTTCTGCTGACGGAATTGCGTCATCGCACCTTCACTCACCTCCAACGATTGTTGCAGACCTTTTAACTGATTATCAATGAACTTAATCGTGTTCTCTGCCACCTCATTTTTCTGCTCAAGGTTCTTGAGCAAATAAATGCGCACTAAGTTATCCAAAAAATCCTTATCTCTTTCATGGGTCTGACCAACCAACGATATACGTACCACCGTACTTCCTTCACCAACCGTCCCTAACTGCATGCGTCCCATGAACTCATTGATCAATCCGTCGCGCGTACGGAAACGGAAAAGGATCCTACCCGTGAAAGGCTGAACACAATGCACATTAAGCGTAAAATGCTCCGTCTTAATAGGCACATCAAAATCTCCGGTCACATCTAATTCATCGTCTTCGTTTGTCGAACAGATATGGATACGATTTCCTTCTACCATTCGCAACTCGTACGTCTTATTGATAGCACTCGGATCAATCATGCTCGTAGAGATCTCAATCGGCGATGTGTTATAAAGGTTGTGCGTCTTGAAACGCCCTTGCGTCAAGTACTCAATCTTTAACTGCGGCATCGAATCCACTACCCTACCTATCAGATCGTAAGACCCAATGATAATCAACTGGTTCTGCAAGTTCTTGTAACCCGGGTCCACACCAAAACCATTGAGCAATGCGGAGTTCTGTCCCATTGAACCCGAAGTCTCTTTGATGATGATGGAGGTGTGCGTGTAATAATCCGGCATCCAACGACGATTCTTAATCATCGCTATACCAAGGGCAATAACGGCACCCAAAACAAACAGATACCAGTAATGCAGGAACCGCATCAGCCATTCCATCACATTGAAATCCGACTGATCATCTTGCTGTTGGTCTTGCGGATTTTGACCATATTTGTTATTACCATAATTACCATAATTACCATAGTTACCATAACCGCCATACTTACCGTATGCGCCATAGTTACCATAATTACCATAATGACCATAATTGCCATAGTTGGCATTGTTCTGCGGGATGTAATTGCTGTTCCCGCTTTGCGTATAATCTTTATTTGATTCCATAATCTTATTTAGCAAATAGTATTGCGAAGTTTAACGCTGAGATCAGCAAGCCTACAGAGGACGTAATCAACCCCAAGAAACCTGTATAGGAATCCACCTTCACAAAACTATCCTTCGTTCTTGCTACATAAATAACATCGTTGGGATATACATAGTAGTATTTCGAATCCACAATCGTATTCGTCCGGATATCGAACTCTAAAATCTCCGGCTCCTCATTCGTCCTCGGACGGATAATCTTCACATGCTTACGATCACCCGAATTCATCAAGTCTCCCGACATGGCCAACGCTTGGAAGATGTTCATCTTCTCGCGATAAATATAATACGAACCCGAATGAATATCACCTATCACCGTGAAAGACTTATTATACAACGATAACTTCACATCCGCATCCGGGATGATCGTACGGAATGCCGCTTGCAACGTATCCTGCGCTTCGCGCTCCGTCAAACCCTCCAAACGTATCGGCTTAAGGAATGGTATATCCACCGTTCCGTCTTGATAGATGCGGTACGTCACCGCATTATCCGTTCCCACAGAAGTGTTGTTCGCTCCTAATGTCTTCGATATCGTTTCGTCCATCGAAATAAGACGATAAACAATCTCATCATTGACTTGCAACCGATACGGCACATACGCTGCCTGCTCGTATTGCGGTAACTTATTTTGCTTGGTAGGCTCTTGTAAGAAACCAATCGACTTATGACCGTAACATCCGGTCAACATCACACTCGTCATCAAAATGACGAAAATCTGAATTACTTGCTTTCTCATCATTTTGAAGGATTATTTTTTGCTTTAACGTGATTAATTCCCGTATTTACTATCGTAAATACAAACACACCGAACGATATCGTCGCTGCCACTACACCCAACGCCGTTCCGGCGGAGTTGATGCGGAATGCTTGACCCTTAATCTTCCGAACATAAAGGATATCATTTGACTCAATGTAATAATACTCCGAGTTGATAATGTCTTTCGACCGCACATCAAACGTCTTGATGATCGTCTGACCATCTTTCTCGCGAATTAGTTTAATCTGAGACTTATCTCCGAACTCGTTGATATCTCCGGCTTGAGCAAGCGCCTCAAAGATCGTCATCTTCTCTTTCGTAATCGTGTATTTGCCACTCTGCTCTCCAATTATCGAGTAGGTACGACGAATCACATTCACCTCCACCGATATCATCTGATACCCGGGGATCTCACGCAATAACTTACCTAACTCGTCCTCTAACGTGTGCTTCACTTCGCGGGTCGTCTTACCTAACACATACACATCTCCTAACGTCGGGAACTGAATGTTTCCGTTGTCATCTACCAAGTACGAGTATAGGTCGTATGTACTACTCTCGCTGTTACTTTGCCTTCCGCGCATCTGCGTACTCATGCCCGCATTGTATAACTGGGACACTTTCTCATCCAGCGAATAAACGTAAACGTAGAGACGATCCCCCGGACGTAACTTATAGTCCTCAAAGGTCAACGTATCTGCATACGACGGAATCTTCTTATCCGGCTCCTGCATATAGTTCACCTTCTTTGACGTCACGCATGAGGCCATCGCCAACATCGTCACCAAGATTAATATATAACTTCTTAACTTCATATTCTTCAATTCTTATCTCCTCTCATCCCATCCAAAAGGATGCTTCGCCAACGGCAACTTAGCCAATGGGTGATAATCACCTACCAACCCTATCGGTTCCGAACCTCTGATCTGACTCACAATCTCAATACAAGGCCTTGCCTCCGCAATGCGGAATCCTTCACCGGCTAAGATACGCTTGTAACTCTCAGTGTGTAACTCCGTAAATCCTTGCGAGAACTCAAACTCCTCACCGTCAATATTCAACGTGCGATACGTACGTTTCTCACCCTGTACCGCATTCGATGGCAAACAGTCCGCATTGATACTAAGGAAATAACGCACACGCGCCTGCTTGAGCTCAAGGAATCCGGCTACACGATCAAAACTCATCACGTGCACGATATTCTTCTGTACCGGACCGAAAATCCATTGCAGCATATCGTAAAAATGCACACCGATGTTCGTGGCCACACCACCCGACTTATGCACATCGCCTTTCCATGACGAGTAATACCATTTACCACGAGATGTGATATAAGTCAAGTCCACATCGTAAATCTTATCTTTCGGACCATTCTCTACTTTCTTCTTGAGATTAGCAATGGCCTCGTGTAAACGCAACTGCAGAATCGTATAGGCTTGATGACCCGTCTCGTTCTCCAACTCTACCAAGTTGTCAATGTTATACGGATTGAGCACCAACGGCTTCTCGCAGATCACGTTCGTGCCTAAGCGCAAACCATAGCGAATGAACGCATCGTGCGTGTAGTTCGGCGTACAGATAGACATCCAATCTAAAGGAGTGTCTGTACGCATCTGCTTACTGCAAAAACGGTCAAACTGCTCATTCTCCGTAAAGAAAGAACAATTAGGGAAGGACGAATCCAAACGGCCTACCGAATCAAACTTGTCGTAAGCTACCATCAAGTCATTGCCCGTATCCGCAATGGCTTTAATATGACGCGGAGCAATGTACCCTGCGACACCAATAAGAGCGAAATGTAATGGGTTATTCATATTCTTGTATATAAAAAAGTACCTTTGTAGTCTTTGGGACTGCAAAGATACGCTTTTTTTTTGATATATACAAATTATTTGTATATTTTTTTATGCACTATGCATTTTTCTGAACAAAATCGACCGAATTGTAAGCCAAAAATACTTCCAATCCGTCCGAAATGGATGTTCAAAGTATTCATCCAGGTATTTGTTCTCACTGGCAAACAACGCCTCAAAATCGTTCGGATGGTCAATGTAAAATGGAGGTATCAACCCGGGTTTGCAACGCGTCCTTTTCTCTTGCAACGCGGTAGGATACTGACTGAACATCGCCTTACTTAAGGGCCGTACACCAACTAACTTACAATCCCCCTTCAACCAATTCAATAACATCGGCAGTTCGTCCAACCAATACTTACGCATCACCCTACCCCAACTCGTTATGCGGAAATCGTGATCACTCTTGTCTTGAATGTTCATTCCGCCGTTCTGATCAAACACATATTGTTGTATATATTCCGCGTACGGGTGCATCGTGCGCATCTTATAGAAATATACGATCTCCTTGTTCTTTCCCACACGTGCTAATTTGATCATCGGCCCATACACTTTCATCTGCTCCTGCGGATAAGGCTGCGACCTACGACGCGCAATCACATACACAATATGCCCACTCGGAATCTCCTCTAACACCTCAAACCCACAGTAATACAGTCGCCCTAATACCTCCGTACGACTGAGCATACGTTTCTTACCCTTCGTCACATCGTAATACAACCTACTGCTTAACATCAGCCTTGGTATCACGCGCTTCAAAATAAACCAGAACGTATAAACGATATAGTTGATCCCCTTCGGATAACGACTCAAAATCTTCGACTTGATATACTCCTGCGGACGATAACAGCATACATAGATGCCCTCATCAGGTAACTTCTGATTCACGATACAGAAACGCTTGTTGATTCCTTTGGCATTATTGAGTAACGTCAAATCTACCAAGGTACTATACTCATAATCAGGCAACTGCATAAACGAGAACCGATTTTGATTTGCCACCACTTTGGTCTGCCTACTGTCTAAATGCGCCTTTTTCAGCAACAACTGATAATCTTCCTCTGTCGTCAAAGATAATACCGCCTGATGAATCGTCTCTATCGATTCGGGCGAACGTTGCTCATCATCTCTCTTGACTTGAGCATTCTCTCGCTGCTCAATCGTCATCAACGGCACCGTTAGACTTTGCGCATATTTCCAGTAATGCTTGATGAGGATAATGATCGAATCCACGATGGCTACCAAACCCGTGGTCCATGCTGCCACAGCGGGGGATAAGCCTATGTTGATGCGTGGAAGAACAATATACCCAAGGGCAATGAGAATACCCGTGGTCGTGAGCATAGCCAACATCTCTTGCCAATACCAACTCTCTTTATACGACCTATATTTCTGCATCGCTAAGTTCAGCAACACCCATATTGCTGCCATAATGGCGAACATCACCACGTATGCTCCGATACTGGATTTAGAAGCAATCAGTCGCCACAGTACACATATCACGGACGCGATTGTCCATAATATCACATCATTTAGTATTCTTCGCCACATAAACTCGCTTGATTGTGTTTTTTAACGTTTGCATTATCATTTCTTTCACCCACGCCAAGGGCTTATCTGTCCATCGTTGGGGATGAGTCGTTATCATCACTTGTTGAGGGAACCATCCCTCTTGAATAGCGCGTATCACATCGTTTGTGTGGTGATACACCAAACCCTGTGCAATCCATTGGTCTTGATACTGAGGAATCTTATCGCGCACACTCACTTTGTATCCGTCCCAGCAACGCCCCGTATCGGTTAGATAGAACGTCTGACTAAAATCCACATCGTAATAGGGTTCGCCAAGGATACCTTCTTGCTTGTAATCGTACTTCTCCCATAGCTTGCGCCCATCCCAAGGACTGGTCGGTGCTCCGTGCATGCAGATGGTGCGTACAGGGTAGAACGTGCGGAAATAGGCTAACCATTTATCAAAATGGGCTTTGGCTTTCTCTACATCGCCATGGCACAGGGACATGTCTTCATAGTGATACCCTATCTCATGTCCTAAGCGTACAATCTCTCGTATCACTTCTGCATCATTGCTTTCCGGCACCACACGGAAGTAATACGACGCCCGTATCCCTTTCTTTGCTTCTATCCGTGCCGTCGCCAAACTATTCATCGGCTTCTTATCCACATCATGCCGCAACATCACCCTCCTCTCCACCTCTCCGCCTCTCCGCCTTTCCGCCTTTTCGCCCATCCGCCTTTCCGCCTCTCCGCCTCTTTCACTTTCACTTTCCACTAAAAGCGAGCTCCGCTCGCGCTCCTCTCCAAAGGGCACAAACGCATATCCCGCGTCAAGCAACTCATCGAGCAATCGCTCGTACATCTGTAAGGTAAAATCTTTCATTATCGCAATTATCGTAATTTGCCTAATACACTTTCTGCCAAAACCATAATCGGGTGAACGGCTCTTATTCCCGTTCCGTCCCAAATCTGTTGCCTACACGACGTCCCCGGTGCCGCCACCATCACTCTCCTTTCCGCCCTTCCGCCTTTCAGCCTCTCCGCCTCTCCGCCTTTCAGCCTACGAATCGTCGGGAACAGCACGAGTTCCCCTATCGCCATTGACATCTCGTAATGCCTCTTCTCGTACCCGAAGCTGCCGGCCATACCGCAACATCCTGACGGCACCACATGCACTGTCATCTTCGGTATATACGTGAGCATCGTCACGGTCTTTTCGATGCCTACCAATGCTTTCTGGTGGCAATGGTGGTGTACCCATAGGTCCGCATCGATGGCCTTGAACACGGATTTAGGTATTCTACCCGCCTCCACTTCTCTCACGATAAACTCGTCATATAGTAAGCTGTTCTTTCCTAACGCTTTTGCGGCTTCGCGCAGTTCGTCGGGCATCAGATCCGGATATTCGTCTCTAAACGATAAGATACAGGACGGTTCAATCCCCACCAACGGCACGTCGTCGGATATAATATCTTTCAACTGTTTGACGTTCTTTATCGCCAACTTACGGGCATAGTGCAGGCACCCTTTCGACATAGCTGCACGTCCACTCTCTCCTATCTTTGGTACCAATACTCCGTATCCCAATGCTTCCAACATCTTTTTCATTGTCTCCGCCAGTTCCGGCTCGTGGTACTTCGTAAACTCATCCACATACATCACCACTCGCCTCTCCGCCTCTCTGCCTTCCTGAACAGCCAACGTCGTTTCGACGTTAGAAGGCGTATATGACTCGTCTGCGGACGTAGCGGAGCGTTGCGTAAAAAATAAGCCACCCTCTATCGGCTGTTCAGTATCCCCGCCCGCCGCCTTCAGCAACGGTATCTCGCGTCTCTGGTCGAACCCTACCACCCACTTGATGATGCTACTTATCACGCGGTTACTCGCGCAGAAATTGTAGATCGGCCGTACCAATGCCCCCATGTTTTCTATCATCGCCATGTGCGCCACAAGCCATGTCCTTAGCGGCACTCCCGTCTTCTTGTATCGCTGCTGTAGCACCTCCGAACGTATCCGCGTCATATCCACACTGGACGAGCACTCTCTCAAGCACGACTTACACGCTAAACAACTATCCATCTGACGTTTGATATCTTCATTTCGCCACGCGTCTTTATTGTGCGTCAGCACTTCCCTCAGCACATTCGCCCTTGCGCGGGTCGTCATCAACTCATCTCCTGTCGCTTTGTAGGCAGGACAGATAGCTCCGCCCATCACTTGACTCTTTCTGCAATCTCCGGCTCCGTTGCATCGTTCAATCTTCTGTAACAGCGTCTCCTTTTCCCAGCGATATACCAACCCTTCCGCCTTTCCGCCCCTCAGCCTTTCCGCCCTAAGACCAACATCCATTGCCGGTGTTTCCACAATCTTTCCGATATTGAGCAGTCCTTCGGGATCCCAGGTTCGTTTGAGTTCTACCATCATTTGATAGACTTCTTCTCCATACATCAGCGGTATGAACTCTCCACGTAATCTGCCATCGCCATGTTCTCCGCTCAGACTTCCCTTATGTTTCTTCACGATAGCGGCTGTTTTTTCGGCTACTTCTCGGAATAGTTTGCGGTCGTGTGCATCTTTGAGGTTCAGGATCGGGCGCAAATGTAACTCACCCGTGGCGATATGTCCGTAATACACACAACTGAGTCCTATCTCATCCATCATCGCCATGAAGTCGTGCATATACGCTTCCATGCGTTCGGGTGCGACGGCGGTATCTTCTATCACTCCAACGGGCTTCGCATCCCCCTGCATACCGTTCAGCACACCCAGTCCCGCTTTGCGTAAGTTCCACACCCTTTGTATATCTTCTCCTTTTATCCTCGTAAACGCGTATGCACTCCCTCTCGCCTCCTTCCCCTTCAGGGGGAAGGCCGGGATAGAGGCTTCCTTCACGAAAGCATCTGCCTTCGCCTCGGCATCTTCACCTGTAAACTCCGCAATCACAAGGGCTCCCGGTTCGCCTTGTACAAAGAACCTATCCCGCTGTGCCTGTTTATTATCTTTACATAACTCCAGTATCTTCCCATCCATGAGTTCCACTGCTGACGGTCCGTGTTTGAGTGCGATAAGGTTCATCTGCCAACTATCGTTCAAATCCCGTAAATGAGCAGCCACTAGGAGTTTATGCTTACTTGGTATTGGATCCAGACTCACCTCTATTTCCGTCACCAAAGCCAATGTCCCTTCACTTCCTACAATCAATGCGGTCAAACTCTCTAACCCTTCATCCAGCGCATACCCGCACGACCTCCGTTTCAACTCTTTATCCGGAAACGCCTCTTCTAACAACTGCCTATAATTAACCTCTCCGCCCTTCCGCCTATCCGCCTCTCCGCCTCTCCGCCACTTTGTCCAAAGTTGTTCTATCGAGTGCCACAAAGCCGACTCGCCTTCTACGCGATAGCTCCCATCCCCTCTCACTTCCACTGCCGTGCCATCTGTCAGCAGCAATCTCAGTCCCACCACATGGTGTCGTGTACTGCCATAGAGGAGGCTATGCATTCCGCACGAGTTGTTTCCCACCATTCCTCCGATGCAGCATCGATTACTCGTACTCGTCTCCGGCGAGAAGAACAACCCTGTCTCTTCGAGGGCTTTGTTCAGTTCGTCGCGTACCACCCCGGGTTGTACTCTGACCAATCGTTTCTCGGGATCTATCCATAGGATGCGGTTCATATACCGGCTCACATCCACTACGATACCGCTTCCCACCACTTGTCCGGCGATACTCGTTCCTCCGGCGCGAGGGATAAGATGGGTATGTCGCTCACGGGCGAGTTGTAATAACGCGCGCAGGTCGTCTTCGGTCTCGGGGTACGCTACGCCCATGGGTATCTCGCGATACGCGGACGCGTCCGTGGCGTACGCCATTTTGTGAATATCATCCCAATATATTTGCATTGACTAATAATTTTCCTAAGTTATAATATCCGTGTTTGCACACCCGTACCCATCGTCCCAACTCTTTGAGTTCTCCTCCGAACTGCATCTTAAAATCGCGTACGCCGTAGGGTTTCCCTGGTTCACCTGCCCCCATAAAGTCGAAGATGGGTTTATGTTGTTGAGCCGCATAGTGTAACCCCGCATACGTAGCCCCTACCGGTCCCACCACGTACCATTCATACACTCTTTTTTCATCCTCCACAACAAACATTCCCCCCTTTGCTCCTTCCGCCTCTCCGCCTATCACTAGCAACTTCCCCACTCCCATCTCGATGGCCCGTTCAAAGAACGCCTGTGGCCACAGAGGTCTTTTTACTTTCGTCTTATATAGTTTACTCAGCAACGCATACCATTGTTTCAGCGCCATTCCGCCTCTTTCACTTTCACTTTCCACTAATAGATAACCCGCAGGGCGCTCCTTAGGCAGCTCGCTGCCGCTCCTTAGCAAACTCTGTTTGCGCTCCTCCGCCCAAAGGGCGCGTTTCTTCGACTCATGGAACCGTTCCCACATCGCCTCTTCGTCCGAGCAATCCACGTGTATATCGTAGTGTGCCTGGTATTCCCATCCGGCTTGTTCAAAGGCTTCTCTCCACGGGCTGAGGTCTACGAAGTTCCTTGTTTCGATATAGATGATTTGTCCTTTCGACAGTCTTTTTATTTCTGTTTCAGTCGTTTCTAATAGTTCGCGTACTTCCGCGGTAGTAGCGTCTGCGCGTAAAAGGGGTCCTCCGTTGATGACGGCTCTACAACTAAATCGTTGTTTCCAAGCATATTTTTCTTTGGATATATATCCCGTCACCATGCCCACGACCTCGTCCCCGCGTTTCACCTCGGTATGAAAGGGTATGAGCCATTGAGCGCAGGCGTTAAAGAACGTCCATGCTTCTTCGCTTTGGAACCACGTCGCCGTCGGCGACTCCTTCATCAATATCTTCCATTCTTCATTCTTCATTCTTCATTCTTCATTCTTCAATAGCCCTTCATGGCGTTCAATCTCCTCATCCCCTTATACACTGCCATCCACAAATAATGCCTTCCGTATTTCGGACTTACTTTGCCTATTTCTCTTGCTTTTTTCACTCTCTCCATCAATGTCCCTAATTTGCGCAACCACTTCGATTGTCCTTCAGCGAAGCGGTCTTTCAGGGCTTTGCCCGGTCTTTCAGCGAAGCGGCCTTTCAGCGACAGCGGTCCCATAATCTCCCTCACGGCGCGTTCGCCAAGGCGCGCGATTCTCCTTGAGTTCGAGTACCCTGTCCAGCATTCGGGCTTCAGGTTAAAGAGCTTTACCACCACGTACCCCATCACCTCCCACGGCTCTAACATTCCTAAGGGTCGCAGTGCCTCATAGAATCGTTGTGGCAGTGGCTCGCGTTGGCATAGCAGTGCCAGATCGGATAATTGTTTCATGTTCGTTCCCGAACTTATGAAGTGTTCCCAGGCGTGTAAGAACACGAATAGTTGATTAAATCCTCTTTCGGGAACGCGGAACGTCTGTCCGTCTATCTCGATGGTCTCGCAGCGCGCCATGGCCTCTTGTTCCAACTTCTGATAGAGGGCTTCTTCTTTGGGTAATATCCATGGGATGGTCTGGGGGTGTATCTCGAACACGAATCCGTCTTCGGTATTGAAGTTATAGTGCCTTTCGTTTTCGTTTTCGCTCTCGTGATGCCATGTCACGTTCATGGTTTTGCATATAGCCTCCGTCACTTCTTCGTAGTGTCCTTTTCCGACCCATATATCTGCATCGCCCCATTGTCTAAGGTAGGGCAATGGGTATAATTGTGCCAATCCGAATCCTTTCAGCAGTACAGGTTCCAGTCCTGCATTTTCCAGTGCGTTCCATACTTTCTTCAGAGCCCTCATCTGTCTTTCCTGCCCCACCATCGCCTGCATACACATCATTTGAATAGCGCCCTTCCGCCCTTCCGCCTCTCCGCCTCTCCGCCCTTCTGCCTCTCCGCCACTTTCACTTTCCACTTTTAGGCTGCTTGCAGCCGCCTCTTTCAGCAACTCATTCCCCACTAGCGCAGCGGTCCCTTGGCATTGTGCCAGTCTCCATACCTGGTCCAATGTTTTTTCGTTTCGGTTCTCTCTGTCTAGGTTCGTCTCCTGGTTCAGCACCGCTTTCCTAAGTAATTGCAAATATATCTCTTCCATCTCCAATTATAAATCACCAATCACAAATCATGGTATTCCTCCAGCGCCTTCCTCAGCACCACCATCGCCTTCGCCAACTCCTCTTTCTTGAGCACGTATGCCATTCTCACCTGTGTCTTCCCTTCCTTTGGATCGGTATAGAACCCTGCCCCGGGGGCCATCATTACGGTCTGTCCTTCATAACTGAAATCCGTCAAGCACCATTGGCAGAACTTCTCCGCATCATCTACCGGCAGGTTCACCATCACGTAGAACGCGCCCATGGGTGTTGGAGCAAACACTCCGGGGATCTGGTTGAGTTGGTCGATAAGGTAGTTCCTGCGTTGCAGGTACTCGTCGTACATCTCTTCCATATATTCTTCGGGAGTGCTCAGACTTGCCTCTGCGATTATTTGACCGAACAACGGGGGTGAGAGGCGTGCCTGACAGAACTTCATCACGGCTTGTCTAACTTGTTTGTTCTTTGTTATCAGGGCGCCGATACGTATCCCGCACTCGCTATAGCGTTTACTTACGCTATCTACTAGGATCACGTTCTCTTCGATCCCTTCTAAGTGGCACGCACTGATATAGGGTCTTTTGGTATAGATAAACTCGCGATATACCTCGTCCGAGAACAGGTACAGGTTATATTTCTGCACGAGGTCACGTATCTGTCGCATCTCTTGTTTCGTATAGAGGTATCCTGTCGGGTTATTGGGGTTGCATATTAGGATCGCTTTGGTCTTTGGGGTGATAAGTTTCTCGAACTCCTCCACGGGTGGCAGTTTGAATCCATCTTCGATATGGGTTTTTACGGATTTCACCACGGCTCCGCAACTGATGGCGAACGCCATATAGTTGGCATAACTGGGGTCTGTTACCAGTATCTCGTCGCCTGGGTCAAGACAGGCCATATACGCGAACATGATGGCTTCGGACCCGCCGCAAGTGATGATGATCTCATCCGGACTAAGGTCGATGCCGTAGTTAGCGTAGTAGCTCACCATTTTTGTGCGTAGGGACTTAAGTCCTTGGCTTGGTGAATAATCCATCACGGTAGGTTTGAAATCTTGTACGGCTTCCAATGCACATGCGGGGGTTGCTATATCGGGTTGTCCGATATTGAGGTGATATACTTTGATGCCATTCAGTTTAGCGGCATCCGCATATTTCGCCAGTTTTCGTATCGGCGAATACGGCATCTTCTGTGCTCGTTGTGATATTTCCATATATTTTAATAGTTATTTGTCTTTAGTTTTTTGTCTTTAGTTTTAGACTAGGTTCCTCGCCAAACACTAAGTACTAAAAAAATCGTACAAAGGTACGACTTTTTCTCGATATATGCAAGAAAAAAGTAAACTTTTTTCGCATTCTTGGATTTTCAGTTAGATTTTCAGTTAGATTTTTATGGATCAATAGTTCGTTAATTTTTGTTTAATAAGTTTATTTTGTGGTAGTTAAGTACTATCGGACTATAATATCAATCAGTTCTTATCTCCGCTTCGCTCCGAACGATCTGGAGGTTCGTGGGCTCTGACAAAAAGCCTTCAAAA
>JAZLHD010000100.1:0-8192 GCA_045616645.1 Paludibacteraceae bacterium | reverse complement strand
AGCACTAACGTAGCATAATATGCCCTGTGTTGGCTTGACAAATCCCCTGCGTTGGGCGTACAAAAACACTATCCTCGCAAGGTGTGTAGCGCAGCATCTACGGAGCATCCACACAGCATCCTTGCCTAACGCTATGACTGTAAGGTGCTTGCGTTATCTTTTGTCTTCGTTTCAATTCGCGACGCAAAGAAAATCTTCAAAAAAAATCGTACTTCGAGGGCACCGACCTCGAGATTATTAGCCCCTTTTCGCTAGATACTGTTTCCCCCGTTTGGCGGGGGACACCATGCCTCGAATGTACGTTCGCACGTTTATTAATATGAGCAAAGATTTGGGCACAACGGCTACTGCCGAATAATACTCCTTATTGTTATATATTTTCGTGAGCGAACTCCCAAAATATATCTCAAAAGTACTATTATTTGATTAAAAAATCAATTTTGTGCCCAAAATATTTGCTCATGCCAAATTTTTGTTGTATATTTGCAGCGTTTTTTGAAAATCAATTATAAAACTATACAATTATGGCAAAGAAAAATTTTAAAAAAGAAGACGAGCAGTTACAAAATGTAGGCGAAGCCATCAATACTGCAAGTCTGTGGTTCGAGAAGAACCAAAACCTCCTTGAGTGGATTCTTATTGGTGTTATCGCTTTGGTAGCCGGTATTGTGGCCCTGAGTCATTATGTTATCAAACCGAAAGGTTTAGAGGCTGCTAACGAGAATGCAAAAGCAGAAGTTTATTTCCTACAAGGTGATTACACGAAGGCCCTCAATGGTGACGAAGCTGACTGCATCGGTTTTGAGCAAGTAGCTGCTGACTACCGTTTCTTCCAACAAGGCAAACTGGCTGCCCTTTATACCGGTATTTGCTACTATCAATTGGGCGAATACGAGCAAGCGGCTAAGTACATCAAGAAGTTCTCGGCAAAGGACCTTACTATTGATCCTGCTGCTAAACAACTCCTTGGCGATGCTTACGTAGAGATGGGTGAGTATCACAAAGCTATTAAGGCTTTCAAATCGGCAGCCAAATCCGGTAACAAACTGGTTGCTCCTATGTCCCTGAAGAAAGCGGGTATCGTTTATCTTGAGTTAGGTAACAAAGCGGCTGCAAAGCAAGTCTTTGAAACCGTTAAAGCTGAATATCCGATGTCTCAAGAAGCTCAAGATATCGATAAATACATTGCTGTCGCTCAATAATGACAACGGATTTATCCCAATACGATGAGACCTTATTGCCTAGCGCCGATGTGCTTGCACGTCAGCGCTATGCAATTATTGTGGCAGATTGGAACAAGGACATCACCTTCGCTATGGCGCAAGGAGCTATCGACACCTTGCTCAAACATGGGGCGAAGAAAAGCAATGTTTTTGTCACCCATGTACCGGGTACAGTAGAACTGACCTTTGCTGCCAAACGCACCATACAAGAACGTTATCCTCTTTTGGATGCGGTTATCGTTATCGGTTGCGTCATCCAAGGGGACACGCCCCATTTCGATTATGTCTGCCAATCGGTGACACAAGGCGTAACGTTGCTCAATATAGAGGGTAGGGTGCCGGTTGTCTTCTCGGTTCTCACTACGCTCAATAAGCAACAAGCATTTGATAGGGCAGGGGGTAAACTTGGTAACAAAGGCGTAGAAGGAGCTGTCACAGCAATCAAAATGGCTAATATCCATCATGAAAATCTATAAGTTTGGCGGAGCGTCGGTTAAGAATGCGGAGCGTATTCATAGTCTTGCGCAGATAGTCAGTCAAGAAACGGACGATCTCGTTATCGTGGTCTCTGCGATGGGTAAGACCACCAACGAACTGGAAGTGTTCACACAAGCCTTAGCCGGTGACGACTGCTACCAAGGCGATGCCTTTGACGAACTATACGACCAAGTCGTTAGTACCGGCGAACTGCAATCTTCTCTTTTTATCAGTGCTTACCTCAACCACATTGGTATTGCCAATCAGTGGTTAGATATGACGCAAATCTTGCGCACCGATGCTACCTTTAGATGCGCGAAAGTGGATTTTGAAACCACGCGCACACTTCTCTCACAGTTTATGCAGTCGCACCCTGCCCACGTCTATGTGGCACAAGGGTTTATCGGCGGAACAAGCGATGGTCGTCGCACTACGTTAGGACGCGAAGGCTCAGACTATTCCGCGGCTATCTTAGCGAACTTACTAAACGCTCAATCCGTTACTTTATGGAAGGATGTGGCAGGTATCTATACCGCTGATCCTCGTAAGGTGAAAGAGGCGGTTCTGCTTCCTTTTATCTCTTACGAACAGGCACGAGAAATGGCACAAGCAGGGGCACAAATCATTCACCCCGAGACGGTAAGTCCGCTTATTGAGAAGAATATACCTATTTATATTCGCTCGTTCATTCACCCGTCCCAACAGGGAACAGTCATTGGACGCACACAATGAATACCATGCAAATAGAACACCTAAAACAGTATCTTACTGCTACTTACTGGAAAACGTTAGGCACATCGATCTTGAATGCCTTACAAACCAAGAAGTTCTGGATAGAACTTGTTGGAATGACTATCGGAATGTTCTGCGGAGCAGCTGCGGTGTATTATTTCCTTCTACCTAGCCACTTGATTGTAGGTTCTATCTCCGGTCTTAGTCTGGTCGTGAACACTATCATTGGTGGCAATGCGGACACCTTATCGTTTATCGTGATGGGTATCAATGCTTTTCTTCTTATCTTGGCTTTCTTGCTGATTGGTAATGAGTTTGGCGCTAAAACCGTCTATACCGCGATGATCCTTGGTCCCCTCATTCAAGTGTGGGATCGCATCTATCCTTATACCAACTTCACCCACCGTATTTTTGCTAATCCTGCCCCCGAACTGTTAGAGCAGTTGCAGCTCGGACAAACGGTCCTCGATGTACACGGCAATCCGTACGTGTTGGATCGATTTGGCAATGTCTTGGAACAAGTGAAAGATAGTGTTATGTCCGCAGGTTTAGGTTTGGGCGATGTGTGGTTTGACCTTATATGCTTTGTGGCGTTGCTATCTATCTGTCAAGCCTTTGAGTTCCGTATGAACGCTTCGACGGGCGGCTTGGATATCTTGGCGAAGATCATCAATAAGTATTTGCATTTTGATATTGGTGCTTCCGTCACTATCGGTGGGGCACTGATCTGCTTATCCGCTTTTGCCATCAACGATTTTCGTATGGTGATTATCGGTCTGATTGGTACATGGATCAATGGCTTAGTAGTGGACTATTTCACCGCCTCGTTGAATAAACGTAAACGCGTTTGTATCATCTCTCCTCAATATGAGACCATCCGCCAATATATCATTGACAAACTTGTGCGGGGTTGCTCCTTGTACGAAGTCACCGGTGGCTATTCGGGTGAGAAACAGATTGAGATACAAACACTGCTCTCTACCGATGAGTACGCCTCGCTTTGCAAGTTCCTCAATGAGAATAATATCCAAGTGTTTATGACGGCAGGTAACTGCTCGGAGATGAACGGTTTATGGTTTATTCATCGCAGTAAGTTTGAGGAACGTAGGGACACCTACCTACAGCGTCAACACGATTTCTTTATGCGTAAACGCAACGAGTTCGAGTCTAATAATCCGGACTTCAAGGCCAAACGTATCAAATGGGAGGAGGAGCATCCGGACTTTATGCATCGCCGTGAAGAATGGTATAAACAACACGATATAAAAGATATACAAATAGATTAAATTTATGAAACCAACATTATTTGTTTTGGCAGCTGGAATGGGGAGCCGTTATGGTGGACTCAAGCAATTAGACAGCATTGGACCTAATGGGGAAACGATTATGGATTATAGCGTCTTTGATGCTATGCGCGGTGGATTTGGAAAAGTAGTCTTCGTTATCCGTAAGGACTTTGAAGCCGATTTCCGTAAGGTTATCCTATCCAAGTACGAAAATAAGATTCCTTGTGAAGTCTGCTTCCAATCCATTGATAAACTGCCCGAAGGCTATACCATTCCCGAAGGGCGCACCAAACCTTGGGGTACGAATCACGCCGTTCTCATGGGGAAAGAGCTTATCCACGAACCTTTTGCTGTCATCAATGCCGACGACTTCTACGGACAAGAGTCCTTCAAGATCTTAGCGGATTATCTTATGAGTGTAGAGGGAACGACAGGACAATATTGCATGGTAGGGTATCGCGTACAAAACACCTTGAGCGAGAATGGTACCGTCAATCGTGGCGTTTGCCAAACGGACGAGAATAACCTGCTCACCGACGTGGTTGAGTGCATCAATATCGAGGAAGTCGGCAAATACATTATCTATAAAGACGACCAAGGCAAGGATGTTAAGATTCCTCTCAATACGCCCGTTAGCATGAATATGTGGGGTTTCACACCCGAATACTTCGACTATTCGGAAGAGGGTTTCCGCTCGTTCTTAGATGCCAAAGGCAAAGAACTCAAATCCGAGTTCTATATCCCCACATTGGTGAACGACCTTATCCGTGCAGGCAAGGCTACCTGCCGTGTCTTAGACACACCATCTAAGTGGTTTGGCGTTACCTATGCCGAGGATAAGCCGCAAGTAATAATGAAGATTAATGCATTGATTCACAAGGGAGTCTATCCCGAAAAACTGTTTTGATTATGAGTAGAATATTAGTTACTGGAGGTACCGGGTATATCGGTTCGCACACGGTAGTGGAACTGATACAGGCTGGTTATCAAGTGACTATAGTTGATAACTTGTCTAACTCTAACATCGATGTTTTGCAAGGCATAGAACAGATTACCGGCGTTAAACCCGATTTTGAGAATGTCGATTGCCTTGATTATAAGAACTTTAATGCTATCTTTGAGCTTTTTCCCGATATCGAGGGCGTCATTCATTTCGCTGCGAGCAAAGCCGTTGGTGAGTCTGTGGAGAAACCGCTCATGTACTATAACAACAACTTGGGTTCGCTGGTTAATCTGCTGGATATCATGCGCCAACATAAGGTGCTTAATATTGTCTTCTCCTCGTCTTGCACTGTCTATGGACAGCCCGATGCCGAGCATCTGCCTGTAGATGAGACGGCGCCCATCAAGAAAGCCCTTTCTCCGTATGGTAATACCAAGCAAATCAATGAGGAAATCATCTGTGACCAAGCGCACGCCCAAAAGGATCTGAATGCGATTATCTTGCGTTATTTCAATCCTATTGGAGCACATCCGTCTGCTTTGATAGGGGAACTGCCCAACGGAGTGCCGAATAACCTGCTGCCGTTTGTGACGCAGACCGCTGCCGCTATTCGGGAGAAACTGCGTGTCTTCGGTAACGATTATAACACGCCCGATGCCTCTTGTATCCGCGATTATATCTATGTAGTTGATTTGGCTAACGCGCACGTGAAGGCGATTGACCGTATGCTTAATGTCAAGGACAGAGACCAAGTGGAGGTCTTCAACCTTGGAACGGGTAGGGGATTATCGGTATTGGAGATCATCCGCGACTTCGAGAAAGCCACGGGTGTTAAACTGCCTTACGAGATTGTCGGCCGTCGGGAAGGGGATATAGAGCAAGTGTGGGCAAAAGCCGATAAGGCGAATACTGTGTTAGGCTGGAAAGCCGACACACCTATCCTCGATGTCCTCCGCTCCGCCTGGAACTGGCAGCAACGACTCAACAAATAACCACACCTCTCTTTCTGCTTGTCCAATGATGTTAGCTAAGCAAAGTTCGTCACAAAAACGTGCGTGATTTAGCAAAAGTTCGTCACAAAAATGTGCATGATTTAGCAAAAGTTCGTCACAAAAACGTGTTTTTATTTGCATATATCATTTATTTTTAGTAATTTTGCGTCCGAATTTAAACTTTCATAAGATGAAACGACTTATTTATGACCAATTAGTTGCTTGGAAGAATGAGACTGATGGTACTCGAAAGCCCTTAATATTAGAGGGAGCTAGACAAACAGGAAAAACATGGTTGGCACGAGAATTGGGTACTCAATTGTTTGAGAACTTCATTGAAATCAACTTTGAGCGCATCGAAGAAGCTCGGACTTTGTTTGAGAACAACTTTGACTTGCAACGCATAATTATGGCTATTCAATCCATTAGCGGAAAAAAAGTGGTTCCAGGTAAGACACTGCTATTTTTGGACGAGATTCAATTTGCAAGAAGAGGCTTGTTGTCCCTCAAATATTTTTATGAGGACATGCCAAATCTTCATATTATTGCAGCAGGATCATTATTAGGTGTTATTGATCATAAAGACGATTCATTTCCTGTTGGGAAAGTATCATTTTTACGAGTATATCCACTGTCCTTTCAAGAGTTCCTATGTGCAATAGGAAAAGAAGGGTTATCCACGATACTGACGAGTCATGATTATATTGCAATCAATGCTTTTGCGTCCGAATATATAGACTTGCTTAGACAATATTACTTTATAGGAGGAATGCCGGAAGCCGTCAAAACGTATATAAATCAGCAAGACTATCAATCGGTTCGGCGTGTTCAGCAAGAGATTTTATCTTCTTATCGCAAAGATTTTAGTAAACACCCGCCTAAAGAAATAGTACAAAGAATGTTACTATTGTGGGATGCTATTCCCGCGCAATTATCTCAAGAAAATCGTAAATTTATCTACTCTGCCGTAAAGACTGGAGCGCGAGCAAGGGATTTTGAAACGTCCATCCAATGGCTTCGCGACGCTGGATTGATATATAAGGTAACACGTGTACGGGCAGGAGAACTACCACTTAAGGGTTTCGAAGATATCAATGCTTTTAAATTGTTTATCGTTGATATTGGTCTTTTAGGAGCCATGGCAGGTTTGGATTCTAAAACGTTGATACAAGGGAATGCTTTTTTTCAACAATACAAAGGAGCATTAACTGAACAATTTGTCTTACAAGAATTACAAAGTTTGTCAGATATAGACATTCACTATTGGACACCGGATGACAGTATTGCAGAACTGGATTTTGTAGTACAACACAACGGGCACATTCTTCCTTTAGAAGTTAAAGCAGAGCGACATCTTCGTGCAAAATCTATTGGAATATATGTGGCTCAAAATCATCCACAATACGTGATTAGGACATCACTTGCGCCATATCAAAAAGGAGAAATTGTGATTGATATCCCCCTATATGCATTAATAGCTAATATTGATCCTTCCGTCACCATTCTGTGATTTTATAGGCAGTGTTTTGTCAAGCCTACGCAGAACCTACTATGCAAAAGGTTAACGAAAAGGACATGTCCTTTTTGAGAGTGCACAAGTGTGCCAATGGCACAGTGGCACACTGATATAATTAACTGACGGATAGTGATTTGCGCAAGAGTGCCAAAGTGCCACTGGCACTTTCGTATATGTAAACAAAATTAGGAAGAAGTCAATGTTTTTAGGAAAAAACCGAGAGGATATTGGGAGGTGATGGACGGTTAGAGTACGGGTAGGGGTCTTGCATAGGCCTTAAAAGTTGTGGAAATGTTATGACTATGTTGTGACAATGTTGTGACGACGAAGGCAAATTGAAAGTGTTAAGACAGATAGGGCGGACTATTGTAGGGGTTAGCAAGAACCCGTCGTAAACCCGTAAATGGTTCGCAGCATAGAGTGCTGGAGAAGGGAACGAAAATATAGGGTGCGGAAACAGCGGAAAATGCGGAAATCCGCACTTTCCGCATTTCCGCAGTCCAACAACAAGTTTTCAATCGACTGCTTTTCAATAGGTTATGTTTTTAGTCCAAATTTTCATGGACAGGATCGGCTTGTTCGCGAAGTATAAATCGGCAAAAGACTTTTGCCAAGAAGGGACAGGGTACTCAAGACCGAGATTAGAAAATCTCGGGAAAGGAGACATTGTAACAGAACCCACATTCAATGTGTGGAGAAAAAACATAACAAAAAAAGGTAGAGGCGGAGATGGAATTTCTATGGACATAGTATGGACTACTATCGTTCTACTACCGATACATTCCTTGCGTAGATGCGCCATTGAAGGAAAAACTACACAAAAGGGTTTGTCCCCTTTGTGTAGTTTTTGTTGGTGTTTAGCAAAATGGCTTGTTCGCCAAACCGCCAAACCGCCAATTCCGCCAAGGGCTTAGAACGAACACCTTTCGGTAATGTCCCCGTAACGTCCCCGTGATGTCCCCGTCAGCTCACGTGATGACCTCACAAAAGATGGCGCAAGCACCTCGCAGTCATAGCGTTAGG
>JAZLHD010000099.1:0-8629 GCA_045616645.1 Paludibacteraceae bacterium | reverse complement strand
CCAAGGTCAACGGCTTCTACATCGGCAGGCAGGGAGCAGTCCATATTTGCTCCGCCCTTTTCCGGTTCATCGTTTTTGTCTTTGCAGCCTACCAATGCGATAGCTGCGAGTGCCAAAAAGGCAAAAAATAGTTTTTTCATTATTGTTATTTTAAGAATTATTTAATGTTCAATTAAATTTCGCTGCAAAGGTACTAAAAATAAATGAATTATGCAAATATTATGAATAATTTGATGTTAAAAAAATGAAATATTATGAATAATTTGCACTTAAAATATAGAAAACTTATGAATAATTCGCACTTAAATATAGATATGTGATGTATGCTTGGTTAGTGGTTAGTGATTAATCCCATAATCGTATAGTTCTTATCCCCTCTGCGGATAAAGAGTTGCCCGTCCTTGATGAATTTTGAATTTTGAGTTTTGAATTTTGAATTTGCGTTAACGTTAATTAAGCCGGTAGCAGTTATTCCCTCGATTATTGCATAACGTTTACCAACGAAATCGGTTGCAATATCGGTTGCTGTTGTACGGGTATCTGCAATTACAGTGGTAGGAGGATTACTATTGTCTGCTTTTATAGTAAGGGCATCAGCTACATAAATGTTAGAGGAAGGAGTTTGTGAATTTATACCATTTCCGATAGCATCTCCATAGGGAAAATTTGAAACTCGCTCTCCTCCGGTTGCTTTAACCACACCCCCATTGATGGTGATGTTGGAGCCACTTTTAAATATTCCGCCACCGATACCGGCAGCGTTTTTTCCTCCGGTTGCTGTTATTGTACCGCCATTGATGATGATGTTAGAGCCGTTACTAATGTAACTACCACCTATACCGGCAGAGTGCATTCCGCCGGTTGCAATCAGTTGACCGGATTGCTCATCTTGACCATAGATTGTAATTGCGTTACCTTCACCGGATACTTGAATGCCCGCAGTCAATATAACCCCTTCTGCTCCTGTTTCCTCCCTTCCCGTTGCGGTGAGTTTAGCACCATCTGCAAGAATAAGGTGAACAACACCATTGCAGACGGCTCCTTTCGAGAGAATAATGTTTCTGCCGGTAACAACATACCAACCTGCGTCCCAAGTAACTTGTTCGTAAGAACTCTTTACTTCGGTTGCATCAACACTTGTGGTTTCCCACGAAGCAATGCCTTTGCTAACATCATTAGGGTCATTATACACAGGGTATAAATACGAAACCGTTTGTTGCGTAGTATTTTGCGATTCAATAGCCGCCTCAATATCTGCCAATGCCCTATTTTTGATTGTATTGATTTCAGTGAGAGCCCAATCTATGAGAAGCCCGAAAGAACGCTCTTCTGCTGTATTAATTCTGGCGATGGCAAAATCTTTCATTTGGTTAATGTTGAGTATGGCGTCATCTTGAATATATTTGACAGACTCAGCACTCGATGCACTTTGAATTTCTGCAATAGCATCCGCAGCAGCTTGTTTGATAGTAATGATGGCATCGCTTCTTGACACACCATCCTGTGCCCACAGCCCCACGCTCAGCGTCAAGGCGGCAAAAAATGTAAAAATCTTTTTCATAATTGCTTATCTTAAAATTTTAGTTTTGCACAAATTATGCTGCAAAGGTACGACTTTTTTTTGATATATGCAAGAAAAAAGCGAATTTTTCTCAATCTTCAATAGTCAATCCTATCAATCCCTCCTCGCAATCGTATCTTCGTCTCTATATAGTTCGCCAACCTCACATACGTCTTGCGATAGTGATTCTGCGGCGGCACTAACGGACTATCCTTATCGGGTTTCTTCAATTGCTTAAGGAATGCCGCTTGCCATCGGGCATAGAGTTCCGGCATCGTCGTCTCAATGAGGATGCGTTTCTTGCGCGCCTCACTAAACGCTGTACTACTCTCCTTTTCTCTCCCTTTCTGCGGTTTCTTCTCAAAGTCGCGCTTGTTACAAACTTTGTAAAGCTCTTTACTTCCGGGTATCTTCATCCCGCCAATCTTATAGATCTTACGGCGACAGATACAGTCTTTGTTGGTGCCAATCGCACCGGTCATGTCATCAATAACATCAATATACGTTGGTAATGCCATAATAAATCAACGATTACCTATACATCGTGAGGTTTTTAGATTAATTGTTTTTTTATTGTTTTTTAGCCTTTAATTAGCCTCCGGCTCCGCGTGATTACCGCGTGATTACCGCGTGATTACCGCGTTTGTCTAAGGGGATGCCCGAGGGCTCTCTAACGGTTGTGTGGCACGAGCGTTCGCGAGTGCCCCTATCCGTATCCGATATATCGGAAACTCTGCGCCTCCGGCGCTTCGTTTCCTCCTCGGACTACCTAGGAAAACCTAGTCCTTCCTATCTCTCGGAAAAAGTCTTTTGCGCGAGTGAAGTAGGACATGTCCTTCTGTCCTACTTCGCTCTATCCCTTTATTCATCGGACTTCCGGGGAAGTAGGACACTAGGACATGTCCTACTTTTATGCGCTTTTTTGGTAGTGACCATACTCTGTTTTGATAATTTGACCTGTTTCTGTCCAGTTTTCTATCCAACGACGAATAGTTCTACTACATACACCTAGGCGTATTCCGTGTTGTTCACACTCTCCCGTACTAAACTCCTCCGGCAAACTCACAAAGAACGTCTCTTTCTGATAACTGCCTTTGATACTCGGCACCGCCTCTTTGTTGTCCTCGGTAATTTGGTTATAAGCATCCGCTGCGTGCAACAACATCTTCGTCCCTATCACCATCGCCGTCTGAAAATCCTCCTCCGAGCAAACTATCGATTCGCTTGCGCTTCTCGATGTATCGAAACCTTTCCTCAATACGGAAAGAACAAGAGCAATCCTCATCACATTGATACCGTTGCGGACGACGGTTGCGTGGAATCCATCGCCTAACACGCGCACGTACTCCTTATACTCTTTCTCCATCACTTGTCCCAACAGACTCGCTTGCTCCGCTGTCAAACGAAACTCAATTTCTCCACCTTCCTCCTTCCCCTTCGGGGGGAAGGTCGGGATAGGGGCTAGCCTCTCCGCTAGGCGCTTCACTTGCATCGCAAGACGCCCTATAACCGCCTCCACCTCTGCGCCCTCATTCGTGGGTTGGAAGACTGAACCATCAAAGTCTTGGTGCTCTCTCACGACCATCGTCATCAATCGCGAGAAGAATCCGTTCTCTACACTCGGCACCAATGCCCTAAACTGACTGAACGTGCCCGTGAGCATCATCCCCACTTTCGGACAAACGATCTCACTCTGTCCGTCCCTTACGCGGTTCTTACTGAGCGTCTCGTGTTCGGCAGCTTTACGCAAAGCGGTGTTATAACTCATGGCGCTGCCTTTCCATATGTCGGTAATCACACTGCCCTCTGTCTCAAAGAGCAGTCCTGAGCCGCCTTGCTCAAACAGTTGTTGGTAGAAAGCGGGATAGGTGCTATCGCCCGCGATAATAAGAGGAGTGTCCTCGTGGACTTTCTCCACCAGTCGTTTACTCAGTTCCGCTATACCCTTACCGCTGGCGGCGCCTGCCATGATGAAGGTCATCAGTTCGGGGTAGTAACGCTTGCCCGTTGTGCCGTAGCGGAAATAGACGGAGTTCATCACGGTCGAGAGGGTCGTGAGGGAACTGATAAGCAGCATGTCCTTGCTCTCTGTGGTCTTTGCCACAGCGAGCAGGTCCTGCAAGAATTGAGGCAGTGCCTCTCCATTGAGATGCGACGTAATCTGTAAGTCGTCGCACTCGGTCAAGTTTAATTTTTCATTCATAGTTGTAAGAATTAAAAATGAATAATGTTGATTAATAATTTAGGTTAATTTGGAAGCGTATTTTTACATACACGCCTCTACTAATAGTAAAAAAAAGGATGTGTGAACCTACCTCAAATGACGTCTTAACTCCAAAAAGTAGCTTAATGGGCACAAAAACACCGATAATGAGCGATTTTTATCTCACTATCAGTCTGTAGGTTATAAAGAAAATGCAAAAAAAATGAGGATTTCGTTTCCGAAACCCTCATAAGTGACGTTTAGAGGACGTTTAAAACGTCATCTAAGGAAAAGAGAATAAATCTATTTAATACCGACAAAATCACTCAAAGGTCGAATTTTAGCACAATATGTATTGAGTTGCTCCTTTAGGTTTGGGTGAAATTTCATCTCAATCGGTTTTGAACCATCAAAATGTAAAACGACATAATAAGGGGCGTGCTCAGGAGAGAAACCAGATTCCTCAAGTGTCTCTTTTGTCCATATTTGAAATTTCCCCTTAGATTTCAGCTTAAATAATTGACAATCATTCCCTCCTGTATGCAAAAGGACATAGCCCATACGCTCAAAGCCGGGAGTGACCAATAAAGAGCCTTTCGAATCTCCGGCACGTAAATAACAAATACCTTTGTTTATCATTAGTTCTTTGAGTTCTTTTCGTGCGTGGTTCACCATGACCATTATTTCTTCGGGATTCTCGGACATTCTTTTTAACATCTTCTTTGCCGTCTTTTCATCGGAAATCTCCTGCTTGCGACGAATGCCTAAGTCTAAGAAATCTTTGCTTTGATCGATTCCAATAAATTTTCGTCCAAGCAAATTTGCAGCGATGCCTGTTGTGCATGAACCTGCAAACGGATCGAGAATGGTATCACCTTCACGCGAAGAGGCTAAAAGAATGCGATATAATAGACGCAATGGTTTTTGTGTCGGGTGTTGACCACATCTCATTTCCCACGACGAAACAAATGGAATGCGCCATACGTCAGTCATTCGGGCACCACCATTCAATTGTGTCATTAAATCGCAATTAAAGAAGTGAGGCTTGGAGGCAGACTTGCGTGCCCAAATAATATATTCCGTCGTAAAATTAAAGAAGTTCTTGGACAATGTGGGCTTGGCGTCAGACTTTTGCCAAACTATAATATTGAGAATCTTAAAACCTAATTCAGACATACAAGTGGCGACAGAGAAGATATTATGGTACGTACCACATACCCAAATCGTACCATCGTCTTTCATTACATCACGACATACAGATAGCCATTGGCGATTAAAAGTATTGACATTCTCAAGACTTGTAACGCGATCCCATTCGCCTTTTTCAAAACTTTTCCACGTTCCGTTTATGCAACGTGAAACACCTTGAGAAAGAAAATAGGGCGGGTCTGCAAACACAACATCAACCTTTTCTTTTATGTTGTGTTTTATTTGTTCTACGCTATCGCCCAGCAACAGCGCGAACTCGTTCGCGTGGAAGTAAGTATCCATTGAAGAAATCTAAATCGAGTTGTTGCAGAGTCACGGGTTCTTTCTCCTCCTGCTGCAAATCAAAATTGAAAACAAGCGCCTCAGTCATGGCATGGCGGTTCTCAATATGGCCACCACTATGATAGAAATGTTCTTTGGTTTCTACATTAAAGCGGTTCCAAAGTTGACTCATCATATCATTAGAGCGGAATTCATTATGATGCCATGTCGAAAGAATAAAGTGCGCAGGCGTACGGCTTAGTGCTTCAAACAATGCTCTTTCGTCTGTCTCTGTCCATCCATTATAATAATCGACATAGCGACCAAAGTAAGGTGGGTCACAATAAATAACATCTCCGGCTTGAGCGCGTTCAATCGTCTCTATGAATGACACATTATTAAATTCCCAATCGTGACAGCGAATAACGCGCTGTGCACTCGCTATTTGGTTGCATATTTTAGTAATATATGCTGGCGCAAACCGTTCGGGTTTTTTGCAAAATGGAATATTCCATTGTCCATGTCGATTAAAACGCATCATTCCATTAAATCCTGCACGCGACAAGAAGATAAAATCAAACGGACTATGTTCCCTATTGAAGCGTTCCTTTACCTCACGGTAATAGGCATAGCCGTCATCAGCTGCATTGGCCAATAGTTCTCCTGCTTGCGTCAAATATTCGCGCATATTTTGAGGGGTCACATTTCCATTTTGAATTTCGTTGTAAAAATGAATAATGTGAGGGTTAGTGTCTCCTACTATGCGCTTACCTTCTACCGGTGTGTTAAGACCAACTACACCTGTTCCAAAGAATGGTTCTATCCAATTAGCGCGATGAATATCAATACCTGATTGGAAAATAAGATCATTAATCCAAGGAACTAATTTGGTCTTAATTCCTTGCGATTTAATGGGTGGAACAATGACAGCCATATTAGTTCAGTTTTAAGAGTTTTTCAGATTGGGCTTGTAAATAAGCTTTATACGTTTCCAAATTATGATAGCGCGGCGTCCCAATTCCTGCGGTGCGTGCATCTACCTTGTTGTAATAGTTCATCCAATAATCGTCAAACACTTCTTCTCCGAGTTTTGCGAATGGACCATTGCCAGAAACCAAATCGTCAATATTGGAAATACCTCCGATGTTGCGTGTATTACCACTTCCAGGAATATCCTTGGCAATTTTCCATTTGGGTTGAACGAAGAAAATAAAATGCTCAATAACAGAATGGATGGCATTTAATTCATCGACACTATATATGTTCTTCTCATTTGCATCCGTCACGCTTTGCTTATATAACATCCCTAAAACAAAGTGAGCGCTGTATGAATTATACGTATAATCCATGCTTTTCACCACGTCCCTCTCACGGAAGTAACCCCAATATGAGCCGAGAGTAAGACCATTAGCGGTGTTTCCGTCATAGTAACTGGACTTAAAATCTACAGCAAAGAGATGTCCTTCGGTATCTTTGAAAGTTAAATCCGGATAGAAATTTTGCGCAGAGGGTAACTCCAACGTCATATTATTGCGTTGGGCAAAGAGTTCTAAACGAGGGATCAAGAGTATCTCAATAATTTTAGAAACAACCTTTGTGTCGTTCGTGATAGTGTAGACATTCTTATTAACATCTATAAAGCCTTTCACTATCCAATCGTGGCTATCTGTCTCTAAAAAAGATTTGTACGATTTAACTTCGTTAGTTAATAATTCAAAAAAAGTTTCTTTAGTCATACATTTCACGTTTATTTTGTTTTTTCCTCTTACAAAAGTCTTTCACGCTGCAAAATTACAACTTTTTTCTGATATACGCAAATATTTTTTCATTTTATCGGTGGACGCTTATAGCTCTCGAACATATAATCATCCTTTATGGGAAGTTTTTCCCCCTTAAAATGCCGCTGCAAACTATTCGGTTTAATCTCGCGATTGAGGATGCCCGACATCTCTTCTGCCAATACATTGAGAGGGAATAAGTCGTCACGCAAAATATGATGTTTGCGTTGCTGCTTAATCACCATCGCTAATTGCGACACCCACTGTTTCGCCTTAAGTGCCTGATGCCAAGCCGTTGTAGCAGTCAACCGCTCCTCGTAGGTCGTACATTGATAACCCCAATAATGGAAGGCTTGAATCCGATGTTTGAGCAACGCCTCATCAATAGGTAACTTCCCTTTGGGGCAATATAGGTCGCGATAAACAAGGTGCAGGTATAGATTGTATAAATCTTCTACCGAGAACTTTTCATAAAATAACCGTACCGCTAATTCCTTTTCGTTATCAATCCACAGATAGAGGTTATCCGGTAGCTGACGTAACCATTCATCGTTCGTAGCTATCACCTGTGCTTGGGTGGTCAATCCCTTCTTGACGGCTTGCTGCACCTGAGCAAAAAACGGTTTGCCAAACACCTTGACCATATTCATCTCACTCCTCATCACCTCAAGATACCGATCCTCTTCCTTAGCAAAGCGTTTACGCATGGCTTTGAGTTCGGTGAGCGCCAATTGTAAATCCACCAACTCCTCCGGCACATAGGTCATCACAGCCTCTATCAATATGATGAGTTGGAAATAAGCGGACTGTTCTTCTCCATTCAAACTCTGCCCGTAAATCTGCTCAAACTCTTCCGCTGCCCGCAACACATCGCGAACCAAACCGGAGGAGACCGTTTTGCCGTCAAGAGACTCAGAAAGGATACCTAAGATATGCTTGGTTTGTTGCAGACTCAGTTGGTAATTGTGATTGAGGTAAGGAATAGGCACACCTGCCAAAGGCGTATTGTCTAAGTTAGATTCCGGATAATTGACTCCTAAGTGCTCAAACTCCATCGTGATATAAAACGTGGAATCGCTCTCCTCGTTGCGATGGGCATCGGTCACAATAATCGTGCGTGCGTCGGGATAGTTATAGCGGATAAGATCCGTATAATCCGAACTGACAAACCCAATCTGCATATTCTTCTTAAGACCGTCTTCTGAAAAAGGCATCCATACTTGGATGGCATTCTTATCGACAGGATTATCCTCCGCCAGCACAAGTGATATCTCGTGCTCAGGCGTGAGGGTATTGAGCAAATACGCCATCTGCTCTTCATCCATGAAGCGCTTTAATCCTACTATGAGTATGTCTTGGGTCATTTACGCTTGCAAAAGTAAATTCTTAGTCACAAGGGCACGATTAACTTCGTTTTTCATTTGTGATTTATTTATTTAACACCGGTCGAATAGAGAATCGCTCATCCATCGTGTGCCTTAATTCTTTCTTGTTTTTATCAAAGTACAGGTAATAAACCTCATACAACATTGTTTTCTCAAGAAGCGTATATGTCCAATAATTACCAATCTCACCACCTTGCGAATTGCTACCGCCTGCCGGCAAGAAGATGTGTTT
>JAZLHD010000098.1:0-8305 GCA_045616645.1 Paludibacteraceae bacterium | reverse complement strand
AAAGATAACGCTATATTATCTATTGTGCAAATTTCTTGCTTGTCTTATACCATAGGCATTTTGGGTTATTGTTATTTTATATTTAATTGCATCGCCGATCGATATCGGTCATCATAGGCGGGGTTATTTGCAGTTTGCGCTGCAAAGGTACGGATTTTTTTTGATATATGCAAATTTATTTGCTCTTTTTCTCTAATAACACTACATTCTCTACGTGTTGGGTGTGGGGGAACATATCCACAGGTTGAACCCGAACGACCTTGTATTGTGCGTCCAGTAGATTGAGGTCGCGGGCTTGGGTAGCCGGATTACAACTCACATACACAATCCGTTCGGGTGCTGCAAAAAGTATCGTGTTAATCACATCCTCGTGCATTCCCGCTCGTGGGGGGTCGGTAATAATCACATCCGGCTTGCCATACTTGTTTACAAAGTCCTGCGTGAGAATATCCTTCATGTCTCCGGCAAAAAAGAGTGTGTTGTCCAAGTGGTTGTATTGGGCATTGAGTTTGGCATCCTCAATAGCTTCGGGAACATACTCGATACCAATGACTTGTTTGGCTCGTGCTGCTACAAAATTGGCAATCGTCCCGGTGCCGGTATATAAGTCAAAAACCAGTTCTTTGCCGGTTAATTGGGCAAAGTTGCGAACCACTTTATATAACTCGTAAGCTTGTTCGGTATTGGTCTGATAAAACGACTTGGGACCTACCTTAAACCGTAAGTTCTCCATTTTCTCAATAATGGCTTCTGTCCCAAAGAAGACGTGTACATCCAAATCGCCGATGGTATCGTTGAACTTCTCATTGATGACATATTGCAAACTGATAATCTGCTTGAATTCATCGTGCAAATAGTGCAATAACGCCTCGCCCTCTTTCGTTAAGGGTTCGCCAAAGACAACCACTACCATGTATTCGCCTTGCTCATTATTACGAATCATCAGGTTCCGTAATTGCCCACTATGTGCGCGTTCGTTATAGAAACTCATGCGATGATCTACCGCAAACTGATAGACACCATTACGGATGGCATCATTGAGCGGATCCATCAAATGACACTCGTTGACTTGCAGCACTTTATCAAAACAATTGGGTATATGAAAACCTAATCCGGGTTGGAAAGGAACACCCGCCTTCATTTCTTCCGTGGTCAGCCATTGATGATCCGCAAACGTAAACTCTAACTTATTGCGATAGTGATAGATTTGTTTACTCCCTAAGATAGGCTGAATAGGGGGTAACTCCACTTTTCCTATACGGGTGAGGTTATCCACCACTTGCTGTTGCTTGTAGCGGAGCTGTTCCTCGTAGGGTAGGATTTGCCATTTGCAACCGCCACAGGTACCAAAATGTGCGCAAATAGGTTGGCAGCGTTGTGCGGAATACGACTTATAGTGCAATACGCGTGCCTCCATAAAAGAGTGTTTCTTTTTAGTGACTTGTAAATCGACTACATCGCCGGGCACGCAATAGGGTACAAAAACAACGAGGTCATCAATACGTGTGACGGCTTTTCCTTCGGCTGCAATACCGGTAATAAGGACATCTTGATAAATAGGTAAATTTCTTCTACTCATGAGTTAGTAAGAATAGGCTATTCAAATATAAAGTTGGAAAATCAATACTACTTTCAAGCGGAAAACTATATACCAATGTGGGACGTTCCCCTTGCTCGTAGAGTATGGCAGGTAGTCCATTCTCTTTAAATCGTCCCAATACTTGCGTTGAATCGGTGGACTGCAAAATATCTACCCTTGATGCATATAGTTGATTGGCATTTGGACGCGTCTGGAATGTTACTACTGCATTTGTGGATAGCGTATTATTCATCAATCGTACTTGCCCATCTACCGGCGTCTGCGGAGCACGCAGAGCATGAGATAAGGGAAGTACCTGTTGAAGATGACCTAACGCTGCACCGGATATAAGGACAGGCGTTTGCGGTGCGAAGGATTTTTGTTCGATAGAATCAAGATGATTCGCTGACCGCAACCCGCAAATAATATCGATAACATCGTAAATAGTGTCGATGAAATGGTACGCATTGAAGTCACCACTGACGTAGGAGAAATGGTTTTGAGCTAATACTTGACCATGAAGGCAAGGATAATCAAAGGTGTTACCTTGAATAAGTTCACCCTTATGGTCTTGACGGCACATCCCCAATCCACAATTATCGTCATCCGTCCAATCGATCTTTCGGTCATAGATAAACTGGTCTCCGATATAGGCTCGCGACGAACCCGCAGGAACAGGGTAAGTCCCTTGAATGATACCTGCATAACTTGAGTCAGCGAACCAAGAAGGTCCTTGCACTTGATGAAAAGCATTAAGAATAAGCACTTTACCTGCTTCCTTCTCTTTGGGTGCTAAATAAGCGGATAGAACTTCGGAGGGCATACTTACACCACCGGCATTGCCTGCTACCACGCGGAAATCGTACCTTATTCCATGGGTGGGAGTGAAGGTGTAAGAAGATGTCTTGATCACTTTTCCATTATCCCAACTTCCTCCGTTCTGTCGCGTGTATAGAATATAAAAAGAGGGAACAGCAGTCGGTTCTATTGAATCGGAAGTGGCTTCCCATTGAAGTTGCCACTGATTGTTTTTCCAATCCATCTTAAATTGCTGAATAGGTAAAGGCTGAACGGTCACTTTCTTATTGGGATTAAGACCTCTCAATATCCCTTTGTAGATAGCGCGACATAAAAGGAATTGTACGTTAGGGTCTAACGCATATTGTATATCGGCAAAGTTCTTGTGGGATAATACTTCAAGCAGTACCGAGGGTACGACCGGATAATTGGTTTCGCAATATTTATCATCTCGTAATTCGCGACGTGTCCAATGGGGTGCTTTCAACGCACGCATATCTTCCACTACCTGTGTTTGGATATAGTCGGTTAAATCGCGGTTTTTGCGATGGGTGTAAAGCGCTAATGTGCCAATGATAGTAGTGTCTTCGGGAACCGAATAACCATCTGTGTGCAAAGCGAAACTCATGTCGATGGGCGTTTGCTCGTTTATATAATTAACCCAATAACCTCTGCTCTGCAAATCGTCGCGATAATCATTGCTGTCGTTGTTGTTACTCCAAATAGAATCGGGATAGAGGGCATATTCTAACCAATATCGCGCTCCCTCTGTCCAACGTGGCAAACCACTCGTCTGACCGTATCTCTCAATAGAACCCCATCCTCCTCCTAAGCGAATAGCTTCCATGGTCGTATCGGCTTGAATATAGTTTTCCGATGGAACCGTGGTGAAATCGGCTTCTCCTACCCATTGCCATGTGCCTGCTAAGACTTGTGGAGAAAAGGTATAATGAGTACTTATTCCCCCGTGAACCACCGTGAAACTATGAGATTTATTATCCAAAGGCGCACGATAGCGGATGTAAATACTATACGTTCCCGCTTGTTGGATATTGGGCGTAAATGTGTAATAACCAAGAGAGGTATCGGGGTGAGATACAATGACCTCTTCTAATTGTGTATCGCGTTCACGAGGTTCAAACACGTAAGCACCGGCATTCTCTAACATCGGAACAAGCCAATGATTGGCTAATTCTGCCGTGTAAACATCCTCTACCATAGACCACATCGTAGCTCGTTGCCATCGCCATTGGTCTTGGACGAGATTATAGTAATATCCATGGCTTGGCCATAACGCAATATGCTTATTGGCTAACCCTCCTTTGATCGTATATCCTAAATCGTTGTTTGTTATCCAACGTGGATGAGAGAGGCCCGCAGACGTAGCCAATGTGTAACGCGCTGTGACAAGATCTCCTAATTCGTGATTATGGGAATAGATAGACACTTTCCCCTCGGTGTTTCCAAGTACCCAAAGACTAATTTGCCGTCGAAGGTTGGTAAGCTCTTTGGGGGAGAAACTGAAACACGAAAGGGTGGGGTTCGTATATACCCTGATTTGTTTACCTTTCACACGTAAATTGGTTACCTGAATATGGGGAACGCAAGGTGGAAATTGAATATACGTATTTAACGAATCCTCTATATTGTGAATAGAGGTGGAAGCTTCTGCTGGGAGTTGGAAAATAAGAATTCCCAAAAAAGTGATAATAAGATGCCTAATTTTCATAATGGACTGCAAAATTACAAAAAAAAATGGAAGTATGCAAGAACTTTCCCGATATTTTTACAAAAAATCGGGATAAATTTGCAAATATCAAAAAAAAAGTGTATTTTTGCACCTAATTTGTAAAATAGGGATAAAATCGGAACTATCTTAAATCTCGAAATAATGAAAAATTTGCAAATTCAAACGAAAGCACAAGTGCTTGATTGGAGTGAACTAAATGATGAACAACGTCGTCTTATAGAGGTGGCGAAAGAGCAAACGAAGTATTCGTATTGTCCGTATTCAAAGTTCCATGTAGGGGCTGCTGTTTTGCTCAAAAATGGTGAGATTGTGCGGGGTTGTAATCAAGAGAATGCGGCCTATCCCAGTGGGTTATGTGCTGAGCGTAGCGCGTTATTCTCTGCGGGGGCTTCGTATCCCAATCAACCTGTACTAAGATTAGCCATTGCTTGCTATACCGATGGGCATTTCACAGCGGATCCTCAAGCTCCTTGCGGAGCCTGCCGTCAAGTAATGGTTGAAACAGAACATCGTTACCAGCAACCGATGGAGGTGCTTCTGTATGGGGATAAAAGTATTTATGCATTTCCATCAGCAGCAGACTTGTTGCCGTTAGTCTTTGTGAGTGAAAACTTGGAAGGGTAATTAGTTGAAGGTGTTAAAGAAAATAGATGTTTACTTGCTCAAGAACTTCCTGGTGTTGTTCTTGCTCACGTTTTTTATCTGTATCTTCATCCTTCTCATGCAGTTCGTTTGGATGCATGTGCGCGATCTTGTCGGCAAAGGTGTGGAGGTAACGGTGCTCGCGGAATTCTTTATTTATGCTGTGGCTTCCGTCGTCCCGTTAGCTTTGCCATTGGCTATCTTGCTTGCGTCTCTTATATCGTTTGGTAATCTGGGAGAGAAGTTTGAACTCACGGCTATGAAAGCGGCGGGTATATCCTTGTTCCGTATTATGCGTTCCCTGACAATCGCAATCGCATTTGTCAGTGTCGGGGCTTTCTATTTCAGCAATTATGTACTTCCTGTTTCACAAGTCAAACTGTGGACTTTGATCTTCTCTTTGCGCCAAAAATCACCTGAATTAGATATTCCGGAAGGCGAGTTCTATTCGGGTATTAGTGGGTATAAGATCTACGTGAGACATAAAAATCCGAGAACGGGCTTGCTCCAAGACATGATGATTTACGACTATTCCAAGGGCTTTAAGAATGCCACCGTGGCGGTCGCTGATTCAGGAAAAATCTATTTCTCAGAGGATAATAAATACCTCCTGTTGTGCTTGTATAGTGGCGAATCGTTCGAGAATCTTTCTTCCCAACAACAGCGGGGCATTAGCAGTAGGGATAAGAATATCCCCTATCGACGAGAGACCTTCCAAGAGAAACAACTTCTCATAGATTTCGATACCGAGTTCAATCGCTATGACGAATCCGTCTTAGATGACCAACATGTAAGTAAGAACAGCAAACAACTCATTTACTCTATCGACTCTGTACGTGTCATTGCTCAAGGACGAAGTAAAGAACAAAGTAAGGCACTGGTGTCTTCCCATTACTTTGGGCGGGAGGCACGCAGAGATGCTAACGTCATTCCTGTAGAGAATAAAGAGGAACACGTTGAGTATAATATCGATTCCCTCTTTGCTCAACTATCAATCGAAAAACAAAAACGAGTCATGAATAATGCCGTCGACCAAGCGCGAACACAAAAAGATAACATCGCCTATAATGCAATGATATTAGATGACTATAAGTCCTATATCACACGCCACGAGATAGAACTCTATCGTAAGTTTACACTCGCTTTTGCATGTCTTATCTTCTTCTTTATAGGTGCCCCGTTAGGTGCCATCATCCGCAAAGGAGGATTAGGAGCTCCGGTGGTGATTTCTGTGGTTATGTTTATTATCTATTACATCATTGATACCGCAGGATATAAGATGGCTCGTGAGTCTTTGTGGCCCTGTTGGGCGGGAATGTGGCTCAGTTCGTTTGTCCTCCTTCCTATTGGGGTCTTCTTGACGTATAAGGCCGCCACCGATTCTGCATTGCTCAATCCGGAAGCGTGGGTCAAAGGCTTTGAGAAACTAAAAGAAACAATTAATAATCTGAAAATACAATGCACACAATCGAAGAAGCCATTGAAGACTTCAAACAAGGAAAATTCGTGATTGTCGTCGACGACGAAGACCGCGAGAACGAAGGGGATTTCATTATTGCAGCCGAAAAGATTACACCCGAAAAGGTGAACTTTATGCTCAAGAATGGGCGTGGCGTTCTGTGCGCACCTCTGCCACAAAGCCGGTGCGCTGAACTGGGACTTATTCACCAAGTGACCAATAACACCTCGATGCTCGGTACTCCGTTTACTATTACCGTAGATAAGATTGCCGGCTGTACGACCGGTGTCAGTGCTGCGGATAGAGCCGCTACTATTCAAGCTTTGGCGGACCCCTCCTCTACAGCTGATACGTTTGGCCGTCCCGGACATATTAATCCGCTTTATGCTAATCCTCGCGGAGTGTTACAACGCGCAGGACACACAGAGGCTGCGGTTGATCTGGCTCGCTTGGCGGGACTACAACCGGCTGCTGCGCTCATAGAGATAATGAACCCGGACGGAACCATGGCACGCCTACCACAACTCGAACAAGTGGCTGAACAATACAACCTCAAACTCGTTTCTATCAAAGACTTAATCGCTTATCGCTTGGCGCATGATAGTAAGATGGGGTCAGAGGATGCTCTGCTTGTGGAAAAAGGCGAAACCGTTTTCCTTCCTACCGAATATGGGGAGTTCCAACTCACACCATTTAAACAACTCAGCAATGGCTTAGAACATATTGTTCTCGTCAAAGGCGAGTGGAAAGAGAACGAACCCATCCTCTGTCGTGTACACTCCTCTTGTATGACGGGCGACGTGTTTGCTTCACGCCGTTGCGAGTGTGGAGAACAACTCCACGAAGCCATGCGAATGATAGAAAAAGAGGGTAAGGGTATCGTGGTCTATATGAATCAAGAAGGACGTGGTATCGGACTGATGAACAAAATACGTGCCTATAAACTGCAAGAGCAAGGAGATGACACCGTGGAAGCCAATGTCCATTTAGGTTTCAAACCCGACGAACGAGACTATGGGGTAGGGGCGCAGATATTACGCCTTATGGGGGCAAAAAAACTGAGACTGATGACCAACAACCCTGTCAAACGTGTAGGGTTAGAGAGTTATGGCATTGAGATTGTGGAGAATGTGTCCATTGAAGTCACTCCCAATCCGTATAATATCCAATATATGCGGACTAAGAAGGAAAAGATGCACCACGATCTCAAATTAGTATAGTTTGTTCTTGGTTTATACTACTATCGTTCTACTACCGATACAGATCTTACTGATTTTCGGTGGTATGTGTACATTGTCTGTGAGAGATTTGTCCTGTGTTTCATCTGTATTTTTACTCACTTTTTGAGTCGATGGTCGGCCGAGGGTCGGTCGACACTGTTTTGTAAAGCCCACGCAGGTCCTACGGCTGTCCAATGATGCTACGGGGGTGCTATGGGTGAAGAAGGCTAAATCGAGGCTCTGTCAAGCCTACGTAGGGCCTATTATGCTACGTTATTGCTACGTTAACAGACACGCTTGTGAAAGTGTTTTGGGTGGCGATGGTGGCGATACTTTTCAAAACTCTATACACACATACGCGCGGGTGGGGTTTATAAAACCATCGCCACCCTCGCCACCTCGCCACCCAAAATATTCATCACAACCCTAAGGAATATTCGGGAAATTCCCGAATTCCTCAACTTCCCTCACATATCCTCGCGCTGTTACAAGACTGTAAATAAGGGGATTAGGTTGTTAATCTGAATTTTCGCGGACAGAATGTAGTGACAGTAGTGACAGTAGCGACGGTACTTTCATATATTCACCTACGCACGGGTGGGGGTATAAAACAACTGTCGCTACTGTCACTGCTGTAAACAAAAATAGAACGATGTCAACTTTTTTAGGAAAGTGTCAACGAATTTAGGAAAAAGACACAGATGTATTTTGTATCATGTATCATGTATCATGTATCAAGTATAGTAATTTTGACTTGCAAAGTTCAATTTTTCTCACACGTGTGCGCGATATGTCATTATAAACTTGCAGACTTGATACATGATACATTATACATTTTTATTTTTCATTCCACCCTT
>JAZLHD010000097.1:0-18472 GCA_045616645.1 Paludibacteraceae bacterium | reverse complement strand
AAAAAGTGGCCGACGAGGAATGAATAGTGGCTTGCCTGAATTTGAGCGTCGTTACCATCCGTATCGTTCTTTTGTCGTGGGAACAGATGGCGTTCCTCTTACAACCTTCTTACAAATGGACTTAACTACATTGTTTGAGTAGCTTTTTTCTTACCACTCAATGGAGGGAAGGTGATGGGAAGTGAGGTAGGCATTCGCCTGAGAGAAATGGCGGCAGCCGAAAAATCCATTATACGCACTCAACGGACTGGGATGCGCTGCGGTTAAAACACAATGGCGCTTGCGATCAATAAACTGACCCTTACGCTGGGCATAACTGCCCCAAAGCATGAAAACTAAATGCTCCTTTTTCTCATTAAGCGCCTGAATAGCCGCATCGGTCAGCTCCTCCCAACCTTTATTCTGATGACTACCCGCTTTATGCGCCTCCACCGTCAAGGTGGCATTGAGAAGTAATACTCCTTGCTCCGTCCAACGCATCAGGTTACCCGAAGAGGGGATGGGTTTGCCTAAATCCGACTGTATCTCCTTATAGATATTTACCAACGAAGGGGGAATACGTACCCCATCATTCACAGAGAAACAAAGTCCCTGTGCCTGCCCGGGTTCATGATAGGGATCCTGACCAATAATAACTACCCTCACTTGGTCAAACGGACAGATATCAAAAGCATTGAAGATCTGACCTGCCGGAGGAAAACACGTCTTGGTCTGATACTCATGTCTCACAAAAGAAGTAAGCAGCTCGAAGTAAGGTTTATCAAACTCGGGCTGCAATACTTGTCGCCAACTATCGTGAATACGTACTTGCATTAGTCCATCACGAGCATTGCGTCTCCATAATCGCCAAAACGATAACCCTCTTTGAGAGCCAATTCGTACGCTTTCTTGATGATCTCGTAACCGCCAAAAGCACTGACCATCAACAGCTGACTCGAAATAGGCATATAGAAATTAACGAAGAACGCATTGGCTACCGTAAACTCGTAAGGCGGATAGATGAACTTATTTGTCCAACCATCATAAACCTTAATCTGACCATTCGTGCCAACAACATGCTCCAACGCACGCATCACTTCTGTACCTACAGCGCAGATACGTTTCTCGTTTTGGTGAGCCTTCGTGACCGCATCCACTACGGATTGAGAAATACTGATTTGCTCACTATCCACTTTATGTTTGGTCAAGTCTTCTACATCTACCGACTTGAAATTACCCAAAGCCATGTGCGAGGTCAAACACTCATGCTCAATACCCTGTATCTCCATGCGTTTGAGCAGCTGCTTACTGAAATGTAGGCAAGCAGCAGGAGCCGCTACCGCACCAATCTTTGTGGCAAAGATAGACTGATAACGATCCTTATCCATCTCCTCTACATACTTATCTAAATCCGTGTCATCATCTATGTTGTAGGCTTGCTTAAACTCCTCTCGCAGATCTTCATCCAACGGACGGGCAATATAATGGGGTAGAGGGGTATGCCCAATAGCATAGAGCCTGTTGGTCATCTCCTCGTCAGCATAGTCCGTCAAGAAACGGAAAGTACGACCACGCGAAGTGGTGTTGTCTATCACCTCCGCCTGAATAGCAGGGTCCTCATCGAAGTTCAACTTATTACCTACACGAATCTTACGGGCAGGATCGACAAGCACATCCCAATAATGATTCTGCTGTTGCAACTCGCGCAACAGGAAAACCTCAATCTCCGCTTGGGTCTTCTCTTTACGGGCATACAACCGAGCAGGGAACGTGGCAGTATCATTGAAGATAAACAAATCTCCCTCATCAAAGAGTTTGATAATATCCTTAACTAACATCTGTTCTATCTCTCCCGTCTTACGATGAACGACCATCAGACGAGCCTCATCACGATAAGGCGCCGGATACTGAGCCAGTTGGCTATCAGGGAGTTTAAACTTAAATTGACTGAGTTTCATTATCTTGTTGTAATTTTTCGTTTTCTATTTGTTTCTCAAACTCTGCAAACTGTATGCAGTCCTCTACGCGTAACGCGCCCACGCGCGTGCGCCTTAAATTAATAAGGTGTGCCCCCGATTCGAGGCGTTGCCCAATATCTCGTGCCAATGCCCTTATATACGTCCCCTTAGAGCAGACAATACGTAACGTCAGTTGCATCAGCTCTTGATCAAACGAAAGGACTTCGATCTCATCAATGACCAGTTTCTTGGGTTTGAGCTCGGGTTGCTCCCCTTTTCGCGCTAACTTATAAGCACGTTTGCCATCTACCTTGACCGCCGAAAAAACCGGTGGCACCTGCCATTGCTCCCCTTGGAACGTAGGGATGACTTGGTCAATCAACTCGCGCGTGATATGCGCTGTAGGGTAGGTGGCATCAATCTCTTTCTCTAAATCGAAACTCGGCGTCGTAGCCCCTAACTGAAGGGTGGCTATATACTCCTTGTCGTGGTTCTGAAGCTCATCAATACGCTTGGTCATCTTTCCCGTACAAACCACTACCACACCCGTGGCAAGTGGGTCTAACGTGCCCGTGTGCCCCACCTTAATCTTCTTAAACCCTAACCGATGACAAAGCAACCAACGAGTCTTGCCGACCACGTCAAAACTGGTCCAACGATAGGGCTTGTCAAACCCAATAATTTCACCTTCTAAATAGTTCATAAGCTATATACAATGGCTATCGTTCCAACAATAAAGCAGTAGATAGCGAAGTATATCAGTTTTTGTTTGCGTACAATCTCAATCATAAACCGGCAAGCAAAAGCGCCCGATACAAAAGCTGCCACAAAACCAACTAACAGCGGTAACCAACCGAGCATGGTTGCCTCCTCCCCTTGTAGTACATCTAATAACGTCAAGAACGCTTCCCCTAAAATCGGAATCAGTACCATGAGAAAAGAGAACTTAGCCAGTTCCTCTTTCTTAACGCCACATAACAGTCCCGTCGCAATCGTTGTCCCACTGCGACTCAACCCCGGCAGTACCGCCATGGCTTGGGCACAACCGATAACGATGGCATCCTTATAGGTCACCTCGTGTCCTTCCGTACCACGATGCTTGCTCAACCACTCACCTAACGCTAAAAGCGCCGCCGTGACGAGTAAACAGATACCTACAAGCATAAGCCCATTACCAAAGAATGCTTCTACTTGATCCTTGAAAAACATCCCAACAATAAAAACGGGAATCATCGAGATCAATATCTTCAGTACATACTGCTTCTCACTATTCCACGTCTTCGTCATGAACGTACCGCGAAAAAGGTCCACAATCTGTTGCCAAAAAACAACAATCGTTGCTAACACCGTGGCGGTATGCACCACGATAGCAAACGTAAGGTTCTCTTCTCCCGCCGTACCTAAAAGTGCATGACCAATCTCTAAATGACCGGACGAAGATACGGGTAGAAACTCCGTTAGGCCTTGCACCAGACCTAAGATAAACGCCTCCCACCAAGTCATGACTGTTTGTTTTTAGGACGATAAAGAATACCCACTAACATCATCACAAAACCAAACAACGCAACCATCGGTCCTACCGTGATGCGGCGTACAGAGAAGATGTCAGGGTTATATTCGGTGCCCCCACTGGGTTCACCAATCATAAGAGCAAACCCCAAGACAATGATGCCAAAGGCAATGGCCATGAGGATGAGATTTATTTTCTGAATAGTTTTCATATACGATACATATTATCCGCATCCATGCGGAGATAATGGTTGGTGGCAAGTAGCGAAGCTCCTAACGTGATCACCACCCCACAACCTAATACGAGTACGATAATCGATAGAATATTCGTCCACGTCAGTGGGAAGACAATAATACCTAACCGATGGCGGATATAATAAATAGCTAAAGCTAAGACCCCCAATGCAAAAAGAGCTGCAAGGATTCCATTCGTCACGTTCCTCCGAACAAACGGTTTGCGAATAACCCACGCCGTGGCACCCACCAACGACATGGTGTAGATGATGAAACGCTTGGAATAGATCTGCAGGCGAATGGTGTTCGTGATGAGTGCTAAAGCGATAAAAAGCAACACAATAGCAATGGCGATGATACCAAGGTACGCTTCGCTGAGGTCTGTGTTGATCTCGTTCACAATGTCTTTTTGATACATCACGTCCTCCACACAAGCGTGCTCACGCATCTCTTGCTCTATAACCGCCATACTATCTAACGATGCGTAAGCAGCAATAGGGTAGAGCTCAAAACTCGCCCGCAAAGGGTTGTAACCTAAATATTTGGTTGGGTCCTCTCCTAACGCCTGGATATGTTCCTCTAACGCTGTCTGCTGGGATATATACCTTATAGATTTCGCGTAGCGCGCGCGATGGAGATACTCGCTTAGCACATTCACTTGATTGGGCTGTGCCTTGGGCTTGATAGTAATAGTAATGGCCATGTTCTCTTTAACATGCTGCACGAGCGAACGCGCCGAAAGGAGCATCACTCCAAGCAATCCCACCAAGAAAAGCACCATCGATACACTGATGGCAGAGGTGAGATACATATTAAAGAAACGCTGTTTTGCCATTAGTATTCCCAAATATCTTGCTCAAAGTTCATCAACTCAGTTGCAATACGATTCTGCTCCTTCTCAATCTCTTCCTTGGTGGTGCAGTACTCCGGAATCATTCGGTTGTAAATATTGCCATCCCCTAAGATATACGAAGAGTAGAGACGTTTCTGGAAGAACTCGTCAAACGTGACACGCTTGGTCTCATTCTGGAAAGGAATAACGAACTGATGATTCATATACGGACGCAAGTCATCAAAAGCAATCCAGAACAAAAGCGACTCGTTGAGGGACTGCATGATGTTACTTCCATCACGAGAGATGATCTTATCCGATTGCAAGGGAGCAATGGCCGTAATCTTACTATACAAACGCGAGGTGTGACGATCAAAGAAAACTACCTCTTGAATGATGTACTTCAACTGATTGCGCACAAAACCCTCGTATGGATAGAAGTGGAAAGAGAGAGAGTCGTTCGTCACATCGTAGTGAAGCAACATAGCATCCGAAGAAGCAATGTCATAGTGCGTAGCATCCTCCGAATAGTCTGCCAAAGGATCATCAGCTAAGAAGATAGAAGGCAATGCTTGACGCTCTAACGGCGTCTCAAAATCCGGCTTGATAAGGTCCATACGTTTCTCATATACCGGCATTCCATCCACAATAGCATCTACAATAACCTTAAACAAAGAACGATAATCGGGATCGTCATAACGCGTAGGATAGTAAAGTTGGAAGTTCTGCTTGTAACGCATATCGATGACACGATAAACAACTTTAGACCAAATAACATCTTCAATGCGATGAAGCGTGGTCACAATCGAATCCGATTGAGGATTATAGGACTCCGTTTGAATCTGAGCAATACCTTTTTCACTAAAGAAAGAGGTGATTTGATGTTGTGCTGTGGCTGTAAGGCAGAAGCCTAACAAACAAGCCATAAAACAAAGTTTTTTCATATCAAATATCTATACTTTTAATTAATTCAAAGAAAGTGGAATAGGACTGAGTCGAACATCTTTGCCATCCGGACCTTTAGCATGTACGTCCGTGATAACTACGATAGCACCTTTGTTCAGACGACCTAACTTATCAATCTGTTGCTTGGTGAAGTGGTCTCCCTTCACATCGGAGAGGGTACCATTGATGTTCACCTTGAAACTGGTGATGGTGAACGGCAAGTCAAGCAGACCATCCGGACCATAGCTGGCAATCACAACAGCAGAAGGATTCAACAACGCACCACGAGAGATATTACCATCTTGATACTCCGCGTCCCCACTCTTGAAGTAAGCACCCGGTTTAGGCAATGCCTTTACGCGATACTCTTGACTACCCATCGGCTGCATCTTACCTTCCAATTCGGCTTGCACACTGATGGTCACCTTCTTGGAGTTTTCTCCGGGTTTGATAATCCAAATATCCCCACGCTGGTTGACAGCAGCCCCCGTGACGGATACCTTAATCTTATCATTGCTGATACCCGGAACAGAGATAGAGAACTGGTTCTCAAATCCACGATACATGATGTTCAAATCCTTATTCGAGATGGTCACACTGGGTTCGCCTACACTATAACTGCTCTCGAAAGGCAGATACTCCATCTCACCCATATTGTTCAAGAAAGCAATCTGACCTTTATATTTCTTAAGACCTAAACCCGTAGCCAAGACTTCGTATAAACCATTGTTGTTGATACGTTGCCCCTCAATGTAATACTCGGGGTTCTGCGTAGAGTCCGTAGCTGCCAGAATAATCTGTGCCGAATACTTAGCACCACGAATGACGTAGTCCGATTTGGGAATAACGTACGCTTTGAGTTTGTTTACACGTAAGTCTCCCGCATCCGTTTGGTTATCGAGCCATTCGAGGATATTACTCTCCTCGGTACGTACATCGTTTTGGAACTTAGTGAGCATGGTTAATGTAGCGCATACAGGCATCTCATGGAAAAGGGACTCTTCCCAACGAATGGTCTCTCCATTAGCATTCTCCGTATCGTTGACATCAAACGTTACATCCAACTCTTTAGCCATAGAGTTATTACTAATACGCTTCATGAACTCGCGGTAAGCAATAATCCTTTCCTTGAGAATAACACCATTGCCCTCATTCAAACCATATTGGTGAGGGATGTTTGTATCATCCTTTTTCTTCATCTGACGAACGGTAGCTCCTTGAATAGCTTTGTCCTTACCATCCGACATAAGAACGAGCTGATCCTTAAACTCTTGAATATAGTTGTATAAAGAATCAGACTGCACTTTCACCTCTTGCGCACGCTTATACCACTCGCGCGTCTTCTCGGGGTTCTGCTCTAACTTGGCTTGGAAAGTCTCGTAATACCATTTGTTGTTTACCTCCACCATATTAATCGTAGAGTGTAAACTATCATCTACCTCGGCATATCCGTTGATGATATCCGCACTCACATTCAGTGCCAACATGGCGGTGAGTACGAGATACATCATGCCAATCATTTTTTGTCTCGGGGTTTCCGGACAGTTTTTTGCTCCTCCCATAGTCGTTTATTTTAAGGCGGTTAGCATGTTTCCATAAATCTTATTGAGGTCAGCCACTTGCTTGGATAACTGTTGAGCTGCGGCTTGGTACTCCTCGCTGCTCTTTGCAGCTTGCGTGGTAGCGGTCTGCACTTTCTCAACCGATTGTGAGAGATTGTTGATTTGAGCGGTTTGGGTGTTGAACGCATTCACTTGAGCTTGCATAGCATTGATCTGCAACTCGTAAACCGAATTGAGAGCCGTCAACTTTTGATTGATGGTACCCACTTGCTGCTCATAGTTCTTCGTGTTATTTGCAACCACTTGCATCTCACTTACCACACTGGCGTAAGCATTTGTCATTTCCGTATTGTTCTTGTTAATAGCCTCCGCTACAGCCGTCATCGACTTATTCAGCGTTGCTGCGGAATCATCTACGCCCTTCACTAACGTGGCAGCCGCTGTGTTCACTTTCTCGTTCAATGTGGCAGCCGCTGTGTTCACTTTCTCGTTCAACGTGGCAGCCGCTGTGTTCACCTTATCACTTAAAGCAGCCGACGAAGACTCAATGTTCTTAACGAAACTTGCACCGGTCGTCTCCAAGTTCTTTGCAAACGAAGCCGAAGCAGTAGAGATACCTTCTTGACTACCAATGAACTTCTCGGCAGCAGCACCGGCAGCGGTCATTTTCTCCGATAACTTATTCGTGGTCTCAGCAATCTTACCCAACTCAGAGAGTTGCGATGCCGTGTGAGCCAAATCGGTGATGGAACCTTTCAACGCCTCGAACTCTTTGTCCGTGAGAGCAGGTACGTTGGCTTTCTTTGCCTCAGCAGTACCATTCTCACTACCCATGCCTAACAACGTAGGACGGGGTTTAGAAGCCAGTTCTGCTAATTCTTCGGGGTCTGCACCTTCACCAATCAGTTGAGGGAAGACATTGGACCATTTGAAGTCTACGTGAGGCTTATCTAAACAACCAATAGCGAACAATAATGCCTCAGTACACATACCAAGCATCAATAGCGGACCTGCGCCGGGGAAGTGCATAATCTTAAACAAGGCACCTACAATAACCACCGAGGCACCAAGACAGTACACCATGTTAACTACTTTTTTTCCATTGTACGATTCATACCATTGCATGAATTTGGATTTTTGACCTTTTGCCATAATAAATAAGATAATTTATTTGTGATTTGTAATTTGTGATTTTTTCTTTATTCCTTATTTTTTCGTTCCTTGAATATGACTGCGAACGCAACGGAAACCAATGTACGAACGAGCCATGTCTTGGTACTCAAACGTGCGTACACCGCATTGCATGAAATAACTGATGTCTTTCCAACTACCACCTTTCACCACTTTACGCATCAAATAATCGGGATCGTCCTGATGTGCATAATGAATCAAAGTCGGATTCATATCGTGCGTGTTAGAGTTATTGGTGGTTTGATATGTGGTAGCCGTCCATTCAGACACATTTCCTGCCATGTCATACAATCCAAAATCATTGGGACGGAATGAACCTACAGGCATTGTGGTCGATCCTTGGTCGTCAATATACGAACCACGATAAGGTTTGAAATTCGCAAAGAAACATCCATCATTCGAACGAGCATAACTATTACCCCACGGATACATCGCCATCTTCTTGCCTCCACGAGCAGCATATTCCCACTCCGCCTCTGTTGGCAGACGATAGTCTTGGATATCCTCCGAACTATGGTTGTTGAAGAACTGCGTGCGCCAGAAACAGAATGCTGTGGCTTGATCCCAACTAACACCAACAACAGGATACTCCGCATAACCCGGGTGCGAGAAATATTTGCGAATAAGGGGATCGTTGAACGAATATTGGAAATCGCGTGCCCAAACTAATGTGTCGGGATAGATAGCGATGATACGATTGGATACAAAATCCTTTGGCTCACGAATAACACGATCAATAGTGCGCTCTTGAATATGACCTTCTTCATCTATCCACGCTGTATCAATGCGTGCAATAGCCGAAGGACGATAACCTCCTCGCGCTGCATTGTAACGATTCTGAGGCAAAACAGCTTGCTCATAATCCATCCAGTGATATGCATAGAAAATCTTGTTCGTGTTCAACGTACCATCGGCGGTGAACATAGGTGCTAAAGCATCACGAACTTCCTCGTCTTTACTTGACCAAGGAATCTTTTTCTTCCAATTGATAACGAAGTTGTCTTCATCAAAATCACCATCACGCGGAACGACAGCATAATCCGTCAAACCTGCATTCACTAAAAGTGTGTAAGCAATGGAATCACGTACCCAGTTGACAAACTGATGATACTCAGAGTTGGTAATCTCCGTTTGGTCAATCCAAAACGGCTCCACCGAAACCATCACAAGGTTATCAGGCTCCTCAAAAATGGCAGATTGAGTGTTAGCACCCATCATAAACGAACCACCATGAACAAGAACCATACCATAGGGATTCGCTTCTGTAAATTTACCTGTTTGAACACCTACCAATTCACCGGCAGGCTTGTTGCAACTGACCATAGTTATCGCAAGGATAACAAAGGATAGCATTTTACATTTTTTTGTCATAACTATTTGTGTTTTTTATAAATATCTTACACTTTTATACTTATTCGTTCGCTTGGGTTTGAGAATTTCAAAAGCGTATGCCAAATATATCTCATGAGTTCCATAACTCTCCGATATCAATCGACTCGTCGGAATCTCACAGGTATAACCAATCGTCAAACCACTGATAATATCAATATTCACAAGCACGTTCACACTACCTAACACCCGATAACCTAACCCCCAACGATACTTGTTCTTATAATCACACATCAATGTCAAGTTCACATCCCACGAACTAAAATCCGACATCACCATCGCCGAGGGAGTGAGCGCCCACTCTCTGTTGTGCGGCAAACGGAACTTATATCCACCACTCACATACATCGTCCCTACCACCGGAATAACGGCCTGCTTGCCATTTTCCATATCCAACTCCGCCTTTGGGCGCGTGACGTGACTGTAACTCGCTCCTACCCACCATAACGCCGTCGAGTAATATAAACCCACGCCTAAGTCAAACCGCATATCCGATTTCAATGTGGTGGGTACCAACGGATCACTTTGGTCAAAATAAGAGGTCTTCATCTGACCCAAATTGACACTATCCCCCTTAAATCCCACATTGATAAATCCTAACTCAACCCCCGCACTCAAATGCCCTTTCCCCAACGGCTGACGATAACAATACTGCACGTGCAAGGCCTGATTGGTAAACAAACCAAAGCGATCATTCATAAAACGCACGCCCGCGCCATGTTGAGTCTTGCCAATAACAAAAGGCGACGTGAACGAAAAATAGGTGGTCATCGGCGCATTCTTAATGCCGATATATTGCATTCGGTGCAATCCCGCCACTTTCATCAAATCTCCTTCTCCTGCCGCTGCGGGGTTATAGGCAGTAGGAAGAACCATATACTGTCCTAACATAGGATCAAACTGCGCCATCATAGTAACATGACCGAGCAGAACCAACATTATTAGAACAATATATCGTTTCACCATTAATATTCTTCTTCGTCAAACAAAAAGTCTTCCTTGGTCGGATAATCCGGCCAAATATCTTCAATACTCTCGTATATCTCTTCATCGTCCTCGATCTCTTGTAAGTTCTCGATGACCTCCATAGGTGCGCCTATACGATTGGCGTAATCTAATAATTCGTCTTTGGTTGCAGGCCAGGGCGCGTCTTCAATTTTTGAAGCTAATTCCAAAGTCCAATACATAATAAATCTAAATTAGCGTGCAAAAGTACAAAAAAAATTCCAAATATGCAAGCATTTTCTCATTTTTTTGCAAAATTACTGCATTTTTTGTGCTTATTGGGCCGGAGTCCACGTAGAAACGGGGGCAGAAGTGAGCTTAGTCAACCATCGTGACAAGACAAAGAAGTAGTCACTCAAGCGGTTGATGAATATCCTATCTTGCTCGTTTACCTGCACCTGAGGAAGGGCGTACATCAGACGTTCCAAATTGCGAGTCGAAGTACGCGCAAGATGACACCGAGTGACACACTCATTGCCTGCCGGCAAAATGAACTCCCGTTGCACGGGAAGGTCCTCCTGCATGACATCTATCCAATGCTCTAAGTTGCTGATTTGTAGTGCATCTACCGGAATGTCAGCCGCTGCCAACCGACCTCCTATATCAAAGAGCCGATGCTGGATAAAAACGAGTTGTTGGTCGATGTTTAATGCCTCTTGCGGAAGGGCTGCTCGCAGCCATCCAACGAGGCTATTGAGGCTATCAGCAGCCCCATACGTGGCAATTCTGGGATCGGTCTTGCTCACGCGCTCTCCCGAAGCGAGTGCGGTGGTGCCATGGTCTCCGGTTTTAGTGTAAATCTTCATAAGCGTATTTTATAATGGCGTTTCAAAAAATGCGAGTCAAAAAAGAGTATCCCAAAGTGGTAATAATTGATGGAAGAGGTGACTTGCGGTAAGGCGCAAAGTTGTTTCCAAACCTCGGTCATCTCAGGGGAGTGATAAAGGTCGTCAATAACCACTATCGAATGCTCATGCAAACGGCCGGCTAATTGCTGAAAATACCGAATAGTAGGCTCTTGGCGATGATTGGCATCCATAAAAAGGAAGTCAATAGGCGCTGCGTCTTCGTTGTCGCGCGTATAATTATATAATGTGTGGTCTATATTCCCCAATACACCGGTGATATTATCCAAACGTAACGTCTTCCAGTTTTGTTGCGCCAAACGTAACGTCTCGGGACTACCCTCGTACGTTGTTACCCGATTATTTGAATGAGGGGCAGCTAAATAAGCGGTCGTCAGACCTAAACTGGTTCCTAACTCTACAATATTCAAATCTCGCTGCAATTCGTGCCTTAAATGCACAATCAACTTAAAAAACAACTGTCCCACTTCCGGACGCTCTAAATGATTCTTAGCAATCTTACTAATGGATAAAGAACGCTGCGTTCCTGTTCCGTAATCGGTGATAGAAAGAGTGTCGGGGGTTCGCTGCAACCGATCTCGCAAGTGCTCAATCGCATCCCAACAGTAGTAACGATATTGTCGAGAAAAGAGAAAACGAACAATATAAAAAAGGTGCGGAGAGTGAATTCCCTCCCCTCCGGTGTTCCACGCTGAAAGATGGTGCCACCACCAAGAAAATGCTCGATAAAAGAAAAATTTATTCATTTTCGGGCACAAAATTACACTTTTTTCTGCATATTTGCAAATTTATTTGCACAATTCAAGAATTTTTTGTATCTTTGTCGCATGATTTTGAATTATATTTGGATAGCATTCGTGCTTTTGTCCCTTTTGGTGGGATTGATTGCGTTTTTTGGCTTTGGTCAAACGGAGGTATTTACGGACATCTTGAGTAGTACTTTTTCGTCAGCGAAGACAGGTTTTGAAATCTCCCTTGGCTTGACAGGTGTGTTATCTCTTTGGATGGGAATCCTAAAAATCGGAGAGCGCGGTGGGGTCGTGCAATCGCTTTCGCGAGGGGTGGCTCCGTTCTTTACGCGTATCTTCCCGTCAATACCTAAGAATCATCCGGTCTTTGGCACGATGTTCATGAATATAGCTGCGAACTTCTTAGGGTTGGACAATGCTGCTACTCCAATGGGGCTGAAAGCGATGGGCGAGTTACAAGAGCTCAACGAGGATAAGACCAAAGCCTCTAATGCGATGATTATGTTCGTGGTGTTGGGCGCAAGCGGATTGACGCTTATTCCTACCACGATTATGGCGTATCGCGCCCAGTTGGGAGCGGCTAATCCGGCAGATGTGTTTCTACCTATCTTAATAGCGACTTATTTCTCCACCTTGACAGGTTTGATAGCCACATGTATTGCGCAGCGTATCCGTCTATGGGATAAGATGATTCTTGGTGTGGTGGGTGGTTTGACCGCTTTAGTGGTGGCTCTTTTGTTGCTGGCAAGGCGGCTGCCCGAACAACAACTCACGCAGATATCCTCTTTGCTCGCGGCGGTGATCTTATTGGGAGTTATCGCGTGGTTCGTTATTCAAGCTATGGTGCGCAAAGTCAATGTCTATGACGCGTTCATTGATGGAGCTAAAGATGGGTTTAAGACGGCGGTGGGGATCATCCCTTACCTCATCGCTATTCTGGTGGCTGTGGGTATGTTTCGTGCCAGTGGGGCGATGGGACTGCTCGAACAAGGCCTTGCTCAACTCTTTGCTTGGGTGGGTATCAATCCCGACTTAGCAGGTGCCGTACCTACCGCATTGATGAAACCGCTGAGCGGTAGCGGAGCCCGCGGACTGATGATTGAGGCGATGACGACCCATGGTGCCGATTCTTTGGTAGGGCGGTTATGCTGTACCTTACAAGGGTGTACGGATACCACGTTCTATGTGCTCGCCGTGTATTTTGGTAGCGTGGGCATAAAAGAGACAAGACATACGGTAACGTGCTGTCTGTTAGCGGATTTGGCGGGTATAGTGGCGGCGTTTATCGTAGCAAATATATTTTTCGGATGATACGGTTTACATCGGAACATATTAACTTGCCTGATTGGCTCACGGTGCACGAGCAGGACCTTGCGCAATGGCTTCGCAAAGTGGCGGCGGAGTATGGGTATAAGGTGGGGAACTTGACCTACATCCTCTGCGATGATGATCGCATTTTAGAGGTGAATAGGCAGTTTTTAGGGCACGACTATTATACCGATGTTATCACCTTTGATTATACCACTCCCTCCTGTCTTAATGGGGATATCTTTATCTCGTTAGACACGGTGAATAGTAATGCGCAAGAGGTGAAAACAACCATGGAACAGGAGTTGTGTAGGATACTCGTTCACGGATTATTACACCTCACGGGACAAGGGGACAAGACGCCCGAGACAAAGGTCGAGATGACCCGCAAAGAGGATTTAGCTTTAAGTAAACTTAATATTAACAATTAAAACTGTATCATTATGAAAACTTCTTCTCAGTACCGCGAATTAGCGTGGAATTCATTGACTAACAAATGGGGCGATGCCGCCGTGACAATGTTTATCTTATCTGTTATTGCCGTTGCCTTTAATGTGCCTTCTTCGATTGCTCCTATCGTCGGATTGCCTTACGAGTGGTCTTATTCGATGGGTGGTGTGGGAGTAGCTGTTGCTCTCTTGCTCGTTTTACCTCTGGAGTGGGGATTCTATATTGCTTTGCTGCAAATGATTCGTGGCGAACAGGGTTCGCTCTTTTCGATGATGTGGGATAACTTCAAGACCAATTATACTCGTTACCTTCCGGCAGCGATTTTAGCTGCGGTATTAACGGCTCTGTTAGGCATGGTCACGTTGGGAATAGGTGCCGTTATCTTGGGTTTGGCTTATTCGATGACCGCTTTCGTTTTGCAAGATAATCCCGAATTAACAACGGTTGACGCATTAAAAGCCAGTCGCGAATTGATGCGCGGACATAAATGGGACTTGTTTGTACTCTTCCTTTCGTATATTGGCTGGTTCTTATTAGGAATCATCACTTGTGGAATTGCTTTCTTCTGGATTCAACCATATATCTATACCGCAATGGCTCATTTCTATGAGGATATAACCGCTGACGTTACTATCGAAGTATGCTAAAACGCCTTCTGCTCATCGATGCGTATGCGATGATCTATCGCGCTTATTACGCTTTTATTCGGGTCCCGAGAATGAACTCGAAGGGGATGAATACATCCGCTATCTATGGGTTTGTGACCACGTTGGAAGACTTGCTCAAACGGGTTAAGCCGACGCACATAGCCGTGGGTTTTGACCCGCAAGGTCCCACTTTCCGTCATGAGGCATATCCCGAATATAAGGCGCAGCGCGAAGAGACGCCGGAGGATATCCGCACGGCGGTTCCTATCATTCACGATATCTTGCAAGCCATGAACATCCCCATCTTGGAGGTGCCCGGTTACGAGGCGGATGATGTGATAGGTACGATGGCGAACATCGCGGAGCGCGAAGGGTACGAAGTGTTTATGGCTACGCCCGATAAGGACTATGGTCAACTGGTAACGGAGAATATACATATCTATCGTCCTCGTCACACAGGGGGCTTTGAACAGATGGGACCCGCGGAAGTGTGTGCGAAATATGGTATCAAAAACACCCAACAAGTCATTGATTTACTCGGTTTGATGGGCGATACCAGTGATAATATCCCGGGGTGCAAAGGGGTAGGCGAAAAAACCGCCGTCAGTCTCTTGCAGCAATTTGGGAGTATAGATGGACTGCTGGCTCACACCGATGAACTCAAAGGGGCTGTCAAAGACAGGATAGAGAGCCAGGTAGAACAGATCCGTTTTTCTCGTTTCTTGGCAACCATCAAGACCGATGTACCGTTAGAGTTTAAAGTGGAGAGTTTAGCGTTTCGAGAGCGCGATTGGAGCAAACTAACCCCCATCTACCAAGAATTGGAGTTTAACTCGCTCATGGAGAAATCCGGACAATCCGGAATGTCCGGAACTTTCGGAATATCAGGTTCTTCTAAAAAACCGGCGAAGCCGGAGGCGACCCTCGACCTCTTCGCTCAGCCCGAAGAGGCGGAGCCGTTACCCACGCGCAGTCCCGAGGAGGAGATAAAAGCGCGTCTATGTGCTTACCTGCTCAATCCGGAGGTCAGTTTCAATCCTAATCGCGAACCCGACTGGGAGGCTTTACGCAAAGATGAGGCTTTGTGGACGATGTTCAACGAAGTGGAGTGGCCGCTGGTTCCCGTCTTAAAAGAAATGGAACAAGCCGGCGTGCGTTTTGATTTGGATATCCTCAAACAGGCAGAAGCCGAACTCACACAGGAGGCACAGGCCTTAGAACAGGAGATTTATCAACTGGCTCAGAAAGAGTTTAATATCAACTCCCCCAAACAGGTGGGCGATGTCCTCTTTGAGGACTTGCGCCTCGATCCTACGGCGAAGAAATCCGGTAAAGGCGCTTATTCCACTTCCGAGGAGGTGCTGTTGGGTATTCGCGATAAACATCCGATAGTAGGGAAGATTCTCGACTATCGCGAACTCAAGAAACTCGTTTCTACTTATATCACGGCTTTGCCCGCTTATATCAATCCCAAGACCGGTAAGATCCATACAACCTATAACCAAACGGTGACGGCGACAGGACGCTTGTCCTCCTCGAACCCGAACCTGCAAAACCTGCCCATTCGTTCTGAGCGAGGACAACTCATTCGTAAGGCAGTTATCCCTGATGAGGGATGCCGGTTCATGAGTGCCGACTATTCGCAGATTGAACTAAGACTCCTCGCGCATTTCTCGCAAGATGAGCATCTGCTGGCCGCTTTCCGCGAGGGGCAGGATATTCACGCCGCTACGGCAGCAAAGATCTTCAAGGTGCCCATTGACGAGGTCACCAAGGAACAGCGCCGTCGCGCCAAGACCGCTAACTTCGGAATTATCTATGGTATTTCTGCATTTGGTTTAGCCCAACAACTGGACTGCCCGCGTAAGGATGCCAAACAACTCATAGACGACTATTTTAACGCTTTCCCGCAAGTGATTGCGTTTATTGAGAAGCAGAAACAGTTTGCGCGAGACCACGGGTATGTAGAGACCCTATTCGGTCGTAAACGATATTTGCCCGATATCCATAGTCAGAACTCTGTGGTTCGGTCGTTTGCCGAGCGCAATGCGGTCAATGCACCTATCCAAGGTACGGCTGCGGATATCATTAAGATGGCGATGATAGGTATCGCCAAACAGATAAAAAACCATGGTTGGAAGACCCAAATGATCATGCAAGTGCATGACGAACTGAATTTTAATGTCCCCTTAGCCGAAGTCGAAGAGGTCAAACAGATGGTGGTACATGAGATGGAGAATGTGGTCCACCTCTCCGTCCCCCTCATCGCCGACTGCGGGGTCGGAACCAACTGGCTCGAAGCCCACTAAAATCACCAATCACCAATCACAAATCACCAATCACAAATCACCAATCACAAATCACCAATCACAAATCACCAATCACCAATCACCAATCACAAATCACCATTTGGAATCAATCAACGCAATATTAGTCGGTCTAATCACTCCCATGCAACCGGAGGAGAAGACGCAGGAGTACCTCGATGAACTCGCTTTCCTCGCGGATACGAACCATATCGTTCCGCTTAAGCGGTTTGTACAACGCATCCCCCAACCGGATACAAACACGTATGTGGGGAGCGGCAAACTCGAAGAGATACGGCAATATATATATCAGCCCCGCCCAACCTCCCCCGAAGGGGAGGAGCAAGAGATTTCTCTCGTTATCTTTGACGACGAACTTTCTCCTCGTCAAATTAGAAATATAGAAAGAGAATTAAATACCCGCCCTACGAGGGAGGGCAAGGGAGGGTCTATTCGGGTAATGGATCGCACGATTCTCATCTTGGAGATTTTCCTACAGCGGGCGCAGACCTCCTATGCTAAGACGCAAGTGGAGATGGCGCACCTGCAATATATGCTGCCTCGTCTAACGAGGATGTGGAGTCACCTCGACCGACAACGAGGGGGTGGCGGAACGAACCGCGGAACGGGTGAGACGCAGATAGAGGCGGATAAACGTATCATCGGTCAGCGTATCGCTTTGCTTCGAGAGGAACTCAAGAAGATTGACCGCCAGATGGCGACCCAACGGCAGCACCGAGGAAAAATGGTGCGCGTAGCGTTGGTGGGTTATACGAACGTAGGCAAATCGACGCTGATGAACCTACTGAGCAAATCCGATGTGTTTGCGGAGAATAAACTGTTTGCCACCCTGGATACCACCGTGCGCAAAGTGACGATAGAGAACCTGCCTTTCCTACTGAGTGATACGGTAGGGTTCATTCGCAAACTGCCCCACCATCTGGTGGAGTCCTTCAAATCGACTTTGGACGAGGTACGCGAGGCGGACCTGCTGATACATATTGTGGATATCTCTCATCCGAACTTCGAGGAACAGTACGAGGTAGTGCAACAGACCATCGCGGATTTAGGGGTGGGACAACTGCCCACGATCGTGGTGTTTAATAAGACCGATGCGTTTACCTATACCCCGAAGGAGGAGGACGACCTGACTCCTGTCAAACGGGAGAACATCTCGCTCAACGAACTGAAAAAAACATGGATGGCGAAGATGGCCAATGACTGTATCTTCATCTCCGCCAAGAACAAAGATAATATCGATGCGCTGAAAGAGTTGATGTACGAACGCATCAAACAGATCCATATCCAGCGCTATCCCTATAACGACTTTTTATTCCAGAAATATGAAGAATAGTTATGGATTATAGAATAGATTATAGAAAAGATTTTAAGTTAGATTTCTGAGCCTGAAAGGCGAAATTATGAAAAAGATATCGTCAAAATGATTTCGAAAAGATTTTAAGTAAAGATTTCTATGACAGAGTTGGAGTTTGCAAATAGGAAAACGCAGATGTTTGCTCGCATCGTTGGATGCGCATTCCG
>JAZLHD010000096.1:0-3858 GCA_045616645.1 Paludibacteraceae bacterium | reverse complement strand
TTTGCCATAATTGATGTATTTGATAGTTTAGTTGTTTAGACGTTTAGTCGTTTGTGTCAGTTCTTGTACAGTACAGCGGTAGGCCTACAAAAGCCCTTGTGACCTATGTTTTACAGACGATTGACAAAGGCTTTATCTATGTTTGACATTCGATTGACCGACGATTGACCGACGATTGACCGACGTTATTGAACGCTAAAAGATAGGGTACAAAAAGCGTGCCAAAGGGGTTGTTTAGTGTAGAGTGTAGAGTGTAGAGTGTAGAGAAGCCGTCTAGTTTATAAGTGGAGAGTTTACCAAGTAAGAAATAACGGGCGGAGGGGCGGAGAGGGATTAATCAGACTGCCACACGACTGCCATTTTGGCAGTTTTGGCTATTTGGCACAAGTATTGTGATTAATTAAACTAGGAAACCTAGGCTAACTAGACTAACTAGGAAAACTAGACTAACTATATTAACTAAAAAACAAAATATATGAACAAGACTGAAAACCTAAACAAGTTTGCGATAAACTTGTGTGAAAGAGCGCAATCGGGGAAATTAGACCCCGTCATCGGACGAGACGACGAGATCCGTCGTGTGTTACAAATCCTATCGCGTCGAACGAAAAACAATCCTATTCTCATAGGCGAACCCGGTGTAGGTAAGACTGCCATCGCGGAAGGATTGGCCCATCGAATCATTCGAGGTGATGTGCCCGAAAACCTAAAAAAGAAACTGATTTACTCCCTCGATATGGGCGCACTCATTGCAGGTGCTAAATACCAAGGCGAGTTCGAGGAACGCCTCAAAGGAGTCATCAACGAAGTCATCGAAGCTGCCGGAGAGATAATCCTTTTCATTGACGAGATACACGTACTGGTGGGTGCCGGTAAGAGTGCAGGGGCCATGGACGCTGCGAACATCCTCAAACCCGCATTGGCTCGGGGCGAGTTACGCGCTATCGGAGCTACCACGTTAGACGAATACCAAAAATATTTCGAGACAGATAAAGCCCTTGAGCGCCGTTTCCAAAAAGTGATGGTCAATGAGCCCGACGAGTCGGCAACGATCTCTATCCTACGAGGACTCAAAGAGCGTTACGAGACACACCACCGCGTGCGTATTCAAGACGATGCGCTCATCGCAGCCGTCACCCTCTCTAACCGCTATATAACCGACCGTTTCCTGCCGGATAAAGCGATCGACCTCATCGACGAGGCGGCGGCTAAACTGCGACTGGAAGTGGATTCCGTACCCGAAGTCATTGACGACTTAGAGCGACAAATCAAACAGTTGGAGATTGAAAGAGTCAGCCTCACCCCCGACCCCTCTCCTAAAGGCGAGGGGAGCAATAAAAATGCGAAGATTGCTGTTATTGAGAAACAGTTGGCTGAACTGAAGGCGAAAGATAAGGAATTGCGTGCGCAGTGGGATAAAGAGAAAGGGTATGTCACCACGATCCAAAACGAAAAGGCGAACATCGAGACGATGAAACATCAAGCCGAAGTGGCAGAACGCGAAGGCAATTACGAACAAGTCGCTCGCCTTCGTTACAAAGATATCCCCGCTGCCGAAGCGAACATCAAAACCGCCCAAGAAGCCCTCGCTCAGGCGACAGGCGACAAGCAACAGGCGACTGGCGACAAGCAACAGGCGACTGGCGATAGGCAGACACTCATCAAAGAGGAAGTTACTGCGGACGACATCACCGATATAGTAGCTAAATGGACAGGTATTCCGGTCAGTAAGATGATGCAATCCGAGCGCAATAAACTGCTCGCATTAGAGGAAGAGTTACACAAACGTGTCATTGGTCAAGATGCTGCTATTGAGGCGGTTAGCGATGCTATCCGTCGTTCACGCGCAGGACTGCAAGACCCCAAACGCCCGATAGGTTCGTTTATCTTCTTAGGCACAACCGGTGTGGGTAAGACCGAGTTAGCCAAAGCGTTGGCAGACTACCTCTTCGATGACGAGAACATGCTCACCCGAATCGACATGAGTGAGTATCAAGAGAAGTTCTCGGCAACGCGTCTGATTGGAGCACCTCCCGGATACGTGGGTTATGATGAGGGCGGTCAACTGACGGAAGCGATTCGTCGCAAGCCCTACTCCGTCATCCTGTTTGACGAGATAGAGAAAGCCCACCCCGATGTGTTTAATGTGCTGTTGCAGCTGTTAGACGATGGCCGTTTGACGGATAACAAAGGGCGTACAGTGAACTTCAAGAACACACTGATTATCCTCACCTCTAACCTCACCGAGGAGCAACTCCGCGCCCAAGTGCGCCCCGAGTTCATCAACCGTATTGACGATATCATCCACTTTGGCGAACTGACCGAAGACGATATCCGTCAAGTGGTGACACTCCAGATAGAGCGTGTACACAAGATGTTAGAGCAGAGTGATATCGACTTGCGCGTCACAGACGACGCTATCGATTATATCGCCAAAGAGGGTTATGATCCTGCTTTTGGTGCTCGACCGGTCAAGAGGGCCTTGCAACGGCTGGTGCTTAACGAACTGAGTAAGGCGATTATTGCAGGAAAAGTCAACACCTCCCAACCGGTGATTGTCGAACTCAAAGAAGGCGAGTTACATTTCAAGAACTAACTCGCCCCTCTACTCCCCTACTCCCAAAAATGCATTTTTCTGCCTCCTTGGTTGGAAAAATGCATTTTTATTTGCATATATCAAAAAAAAATAGTATCTTTGCAGTCTAATTTTATCATTTTATGAAGATTGCACTCATTGGATATGGAAAAATGGGACATCTCATTCATGAGATAGCCACCGAAAGAGGACACGAAGTCGTGTGTATTATTGATCCTGCTGCAAGCAGCGGAGAGGCGGAAAGGCTGAAAGGCGGAGAGGCGGATGTAGCTATCGAGTTCTCTACTCCTGCCACCGCAGCGGAAAACATCCGCATGGCGTGGGCTGCAGGAGTGCCTGTGGTGAGCGGAACGACAGGGTGGGACGTGAACGAGTTGTCTTCAGACAGCCGTTTTTACGTCCGCTCTAATAGCAGTCCCTCGAAAACCGACGCCCCATGCGTCGCCCCTAACCCCACCGACCCATCGGCGGGGACACTACTGTTTTTACGGGACTCTATTAGTGCTCCTGAAACGCCTAACGGCGTTGGCTGTCCGAAGGAAAACGGCATAAGATTGGTAGATGAAAAGGGGAAAGTATGGCTTATCTGGAAGAGTAATTTCTCAGTGGGAGTGAATGTGTTCTTTGAACTCAATAAAACATTGGCACAAGCCTTGGCTCAATACAAACAATATTCCCCCTCCATTACCGAAACACACCATATCCATAAACTCGATAAACCAAGCGGAACAGCGGTAACATTGGCGGAAGGAATCAGACCCTTCCTAAATCCTTCCCTCAAAGGGCAGGACTTACAAATCCCGATTGAGAGTATAAGAGAAGGGGAAGTGGCGGGAATACACACCGTGACTTGGGATAGCGAGGAAGATACGATAACTATCACCCACTCTGCCAAGAGCCGGAGAGGATTCGCCTTGGGGGCAGTGTTGGCGGCGGAGGAATTAGTTTAGAGTGGAGAGTTTAGAGTGTAGAGTAGCCGTCTAGTTAATAAGTTTAGAGTTTAATAAGTTTTATGAGAAAGATAGTTACATTTTTATTTGCGCTATTGTGCGCGAGTGGGGGATTTGCTCAGTCGTTGGAGATTGTGCAACCGTTGGAAATGATAGAGCATAGTTCTGTGTTGGTTCAATATCGTAACGAGTTTGGTAGGTGGAATATGCCGGATAAGGATGACACTTTCCCCTTTGCGTTGATTGTGATGCAACTCGAAGGAAATGCTACAGAAGTAAAAGCTGCCAAAGAGGTTATCCTTTTGAATTTAG
>JAZLHD010000095.1:0-11927 GCA_045616645.1 Paludibacteraceae bacterium | reverse complement strand
GAAGATACCGCGCTCCTGCGTACTATCGCAGATGATGTCGAACGTCCAAGAGTGTCCGTCCTCGTCGTAAAGAGAACCGTACCAATCGGAGTATGGTTTATACTTGGTCGTATCTGCCGGATAAGGCACATAACCGTAACGATAAGCCTTGACTTGGATAGTATCCTTTGCTTGTGGCGCTTTCTGTGCTACCTGTGCCTTGTAATTAGGCGAAACCAGTAGCGATGATAATAGAATGAGTAAGAAGTTCATAGTTTTGTACCTAAAATATTGTATTTGTTATTGTTATACTCGAAGATAATTTGTCCATCGTGTAGTATCTTGTGGATAGTGGATTGTGGATAGTGGATTGTGGATTGAAGATTGGGTAGATCGACGGAGGTGGGGGTAATGGTCACGTCAAGAGGTGCATTGCAAGAGGTGACACCGGTGAGGTGCAACTTGAGTCCATCGTTATTCTCCACCGTCATTGTTCCCTCATAGAGCATCCACAAGACGTTAATCTCGGCTTTGTCTTTATCGTTGCGACGAGCGATAAACGATGGTGAGATACTAAACGACGAAGCCGATTCGATGATACCCTCCGAACGTTGGATAGTGTAAGGCATATAGGTGTCGTCAATAGTGTAAGTACCCACAGGAATAGTGGTTTGTGGGTCGATAGCTTCCGGATAGAGAATAAAATAAATAAACTCGTCTCCACCATTCACTTCGTCGTGCGTCTCAATGAGGACAGCGGGCAGTCCTTCCTCGCTGATATCAGTGATATTCAAATGTCCTGTAAACGTGTGAGTATAAGGTTTCGTCTCGTCGGCATCGCCATTGAGGCAGTGGTCGATGGAGATCTTGGTGCTCATCTCAAAGTAATAGAGTACGATATCGTCCTCTTTATCTTCGTTGCGCGTCAAGATGGAACCCGAAGCATAGAGGGTGGTATCCGTCAAGTCAATGTAGATATCAAACGAAGCCTCAACATAGTCAAAGATGGTCGGCATCCCGTCGGGGTCGTTGGCGACGGAGGTGTAGTTAGGATTGACCATATTTCCCTCGTAATGTCCTTCGATGGTGCGACGACCGCCACCGGCGATGGTGATATAACGCTCGTGATTGGCGGTGTAACCTTTGATTTGGAACTGTTGGTCGGTTCGTGTGTAGTCATAAACGATAACCTCCTCGGGATAGATGGTGTCGTAACGAGTAGGATAAACGACCGAACCGGTCAAGTGATAATGTTTATTCTCCGCATCGATACCTAATAGCTCGTACGTCTCCAGTTTATTGGAAGCAATGTGATAGATAAATTTCTCCACCGTGAAGGTTTTTATGGTGCCCTTCTCGGTGTTGTTCACCATCGCGATATTAATGTCATCCTCTGTATAAATAGTACTATCCCTTAGTTCGGTATCGTTAATATCCAAGGTAAAGAGGAAGATACTATCCGTCGATGCCAAGTGAACGAGTTGGTTGTTGGACAGGCCTGCCTCGTGGCTCCAGTATTTACCTTTGAGGTGCTCGGTGTCACGCTCCACGCCTTCGCCCATCTGAACGTAGATACTGCGGTCGTGCGAGTTGTAGGCGTCGATGTTTATGCGGATCTTTCCGTTAACTTTCTTCACCTCTACCGTTCCGTAGCAGAAGAACCAAATAGGGCTGGTGAGCCCTTGTTCGGTAAGGGTAGAAAGGAAAGAGCGGTTGATAGCCCCTTCGCTCGTGATACCGGCAGAAGCCAATACAATACCCGGTTCGATGGTATAACTGATGGGATATTTGCCTTCAGGGATATAGATATCTTTATCCATCTGAGTAGGATTGTAGAAAAAGAGCAGGTCTATGAGTTTGCCTTCTGCATTCTCGCCTTGTACCAATACTATGCCTTCTTGGGCGGAGGAGATATCCAAAGTCATCTCATCCAAGGTGAAACTGCCTTCATAATCCTCGTCAGCATCGTAGAGCAACGAATAATCCCAGTCGCAGACCATGTCAATATCAAACTGGTGAATCTCATCAACGTGGGAGTTGTTTTGTCCTACGATAGAGAAGATAAACTCGCCTTGCTCGTTAATAACATCGTACGTGTAGTCGATATAAGGCACATCCTCCGTCTCGTCGATGAGTTCGACTAAGATAAAGACTTCCGGGTCATCGCTATTGGGGTTCTTGACGATATACGAGTTCTGCATGTCGATATCCTCCCAATAGAACTTGTGCGATTCCTCGTGTCCCATCTCTGATTCTGCGTTGAGCACGAAGTTGATGAGATAAGTGCTATCCTTAGAGTAAGCTTGCGCTTGGAAGTTCGGCTGCTCTTCCTCGAAGGTGTTATCGCGGAACTTACCATGGATATTAAGGGTGACGTGGTCTTTGGGTGTCGGTTTTTGGTAGTCAAGTGTAACCTTGTATAGGATACTATCGCGGGACAGTATCTGCGTCTCAAACGTAGGACTTTCTGCCGTACCCGCCACTTTAGCTCCGGTGTTATAGAACTGCTGTATCGTTCCGTTTTCTTCATCAAAGAGGTCGATAACACCTAACTCGGAAATGTCCTTATAAGTATGCCCGGGTTCCGCCTCATCGTAGAGGATAATCTGGAAGTTATAACGGTCGTCGTGACCAGAATAAAGCATAACGTTCCAACTTGAGATATAAGTGATAACGAGATTATGGAAGTTCAGTTCGATAGTCTGTTTGGGTTTGGGCATCAAGTGTTTGAAGGTCACGCGATAGCAGTGACCATCGTAAGCATACATGTCGCCATAAGCGATATATTCCAATTCGGTAGGACCTTGCTCTACCCTACCGTTCAGCACTTTACCGACTTCGATTCCCTCGACCTTGCCATTCGAGTGGTAGCAATAGATACCGGTGTACAGATCGTAGCCGTACGTATTGATAAGCACATCATCAGGGTTGATGTCGCTGACGATATTCATTGAGTGAACATAGAGTTGATACTCCATTGAGTCTTTACGTCCAATAAAATACCAATAGCCGTGACTGCTATATACGCGTTCATCTTGGAAGTTGGTTGTCTCTAAGACGACATCAATGGTGTCGATACAAGCGGGTAGCGGTTTGGGGTTATAGACACCATGGTAGGTGGTGGGATTCTTCTTCGTATCCACCGCAATCAGTTCGATATGCTCCTTGTTATCCTCATCTAAGATGATGACCATTTTCATCGCAGACAATTGGCTATAGTTACCACCCTCTTGGACAGACGTATAGGTCTTGTTGAGGTCGTCCATTGTATATTCCTTGCCATATTCGATGGTCTTGGTTCCCCTCTTAAACATAATATCAAAGCGGCAGCCGGGGGTTTCGAGGACTAACTGCCACGCTTTCTGATAGTCGTTATAACTCTTGGCGTACCACTTAAAAACCACTTCCTTCGTCTCGCCTTGCACTGCCCAAGGAGCGTGTGCAATCGCTTTCTGTATAGCAGGACTAACCGGCTGAGAGGCAGAAAGGCTGATAGGCTGAGAGGCTGAGGGGGTGAAAGGCAGAGCCTTATACATAGCTTTAGACATTCCATCCGCTGCGAACAGGTTGACAGCGAGACAAAAAGTTAATAAAGTTGTGAAGATTTTATTCATGACATTACCATTATTTATTCTATAATTATGTTATGCGCGTTCTAAAATTAAAAATTGCTGCAAAGATACAACTTTTTTTTGATATATGCAAGAAAAAAGTGCATTTTTCTTTTGAAATGCCTAAAAAAGTGCGGTTTTGGTAAGTCCTTGTCAATCCCACGCTTAGGCCATTATGCTACGGTAATCTATGGTGACCCTTCGGTAACCCTTCGGTGATCCTTCGGTGAGGTAACGTAATTCCCTGTGATTAAAACTGAAAAAGGTGGTGCACAATAGAGCAACCATTATTTTTGTTGTTTCACATATCGGGTATGCTCCCTGCGACGACGACGGTCGGTGATATTCGTTTCTCGAAGAATCTTTGCCGCACGTTGCGCTGTATCCCAATCCATCTGGATGTCTTGATGCTTGCGGATGGTCTGACGCAAACGAGTAAAATAAACTATCTCACATCTATCAGACTTCACCCTCAACGTAGCAGCTTTGGGGAAGGTGATGATGGAATATACCCGAGTCCCAATCTTAGCTTTCGTTAGGATACGACTGACAGCACGGATATGTGTTTGATTTTGTTCGATAGGATTATACAAGGAGAACTTATGCCCAAACATATTCTTAGTCCACGTGTCCCCAAATTCGCTTCCGGTGATGATGCCGGAGTAGTTTTTGGTTTCGATAACGAAGACACCATATTCGGACACAACAATATGATCTATCTGTGTGCTCCCTTGTCCGGTAGTTGGCAGCAAAAGGTCATTGAGGACAATATATCCATGAGGCAGTCGTTTCAATTTGCGTGCCACAGTACGTTCTCCTGTCCAGCCTTTCCCTTTTGCTTTCCGAATAATGAGGACAACAAGGAGCAACAGGGCTAATAATGTGAATAAAATCTCAATGAGCATCCTATCGTAAATACGGCATCGTTGTTGTCACTCACCATTGCATCTACGAAAACGGGTTGAGCGGTTATCTCGCATACTGCGTGTAGAGAGGATAGTAATGGTCGATGATATCCGTCTGGTGATTGCGCTCCGCCATCTGCAAAGCATAACCAAAAATAGCCGACTGATGACCTAACGTAGAAGACATCGCCTTACGGGTAACATTATCCAAGCTCTCTCCCCATGCAAGGTACTCGACACAGTTATCAAGCAATGCCGTGATAATCGTATTCGCCTTGGCTATATCCTCCGATGTACCCAAACCATAATAGGCCTGCGCATAACCACAAGAAGTATAATCCGTAGAAGCGAATGGGATATTATATGCCGGCAATACCTTCAGCGAATAATCCAAGACCTCACGCGCTTTGACATCCTGTCTCTCTCTATACAGTGCCTCCGCTAATTCGAGGAACATCATTCGATGGGTGTGGCACATACGATGGAGGTTCTCATCAATATATACCCCCGGATAATCCATGTTTCCAAACGAGAACTTGTGCATCATGTTCTCATACATAAGTTCCGTATTCACACGCGGTTGCCCATCAGCACTGCGTTGAGGAGTAATATGATACGCCAAGCCGGTCATCTCAAAATAAGGTTTGAGACCGAGGTAGTACGAATCCCCACATGAAACAGCGAAATAATATGGACGTTCCCAGTTATTCTGCTCAAGCATCTCCATGATCATCAACTCCGAACGAGTGTAATAAGACTTGGACGCCAACGGAATCTGCTCCCCGTCAGGTCCATCGAAATAAAGCGACTTGGAAGGGATATAACTATCTCCGTCCATCTTCGTGCGAGGGTTATCCGAACGAACAAAATCAAAGGCTTTATCCACGGAAATAGGAGCATCAATACGCGCATTCACACGCACAATCTCGTTCTTATTCGCCATATAGTCCTTATACTCCCACGTGATAGGCAGGGCTTTGGATTCGTAATACGGACGCTTCATTTGGTCAATATACCAATCCGTTTGGAGATAAGACAAGTTGCAGACACGAAGGTCCGTTCCCTCTCCTTCTACCTCTTGGTTATACCACAAGGGGAAAGTATCGTTATCCCCATTGGTGAAGATCACCCCTTGCGTCTCACACGAGCGTAAATAGTTCGCTCCAAAGTCCCGACACGAATAACGAGGCGAACGATCGTGATCGTCCCAGTTCTGCTGAGCCATGAGAGCGGGAACGCCTAATGACGCAATCACAACTGCAATTGTGATTGCTAAGTTGAGAGTGGAGAGTTCTCTGCCCTGAAGGGCGCGATCGGCAAGCCGTATAGAGTTTAGAGAAGTGAGCCAATCCACTAAACCGAGGACACCGAGACCTATCCAGATACAGAAGGCATAGAAACTGCCCGCATACGCATAATCACGCTCACGCGGTTGGTAAGGCGTCTGGTTAAGATAGATGACAATAGCCAAACCCGTCAAGAAGAAGAGCAAGAAAACGATGGTGAAAGAACGCAGTCCTTCGAAGTCTTCCTTCTCTGCTCGCTTGCGGATTTGCCAGATTATTCCGATGATACCGAGGATAAGTGGCAACATATAGTAAACATTATGCCCCTTGTTCTCTTTGAGGATAGTAGGCAGTTTGGATTGGTCCCCCAAACGCGCATTATCAAGGAAAGGAATACCCGATATCCAGTTACCTTTGGTGATGTCTCCATACGACTGCAAGTCGTTTTGACGGCCGGCAAAGTTCCACATGAAATAACGCCAGTACATAAAATGTACTTGGTAACTAAAGAAGAACTTTAGGTTCTCACCAAACGTAGGACAGTAATCGGATTTCTTTTGTCCACAATCGTCGTAACGTACCTTCTTACCCTTAATGTTTGCCCACTCTTTATAAGCCCGCACATGGTCACCCGAAGACGAATACATACGGGGGAAGATGGTGCAGAAGTTCTTATCATAGACGTAAGAGATCTTATAACCTGTCAAAACGTACTTATCTTTCTTGCCCTTTTCTTTAGGAGCAGGAGCATATTGGGCGTGACCCACTTTCTCTACGGGCACACAATAGTTACCCTCAATCTTACGCTCTACGGGCGCGTTATAATACTGTCCATAGAGTAAAGGACGATCGCCATATTGCTCACGATTGAGGTAAGATTTGAGCGCAAAGACATTATCGGGACTATTCTGATCCATCGGGGTGTCTGCACTGGAACGAATCACCGTAGCCGCGTAGGAGCCATAACCTATAAGGATGACCGTAACCATGACGATGGAGTTGTGAATCCATCGTAGTTTGTCGGAGTATTCGGTTTGCAGTTTGCGATAGGTATAGACAATCCCCCACCCTAACAAGCCCAAAGTCAGTACGAGATAGACGTACAGACCCGTATTAAACGGACAGCCAAGGGCGTTGACAAAGAACAACTCAAACCAACCCGCCACCGTCGGAACACCCGGAATAATACCATACAGAATAGCCGCTAAGATAAGGCAAGAAATGATGAAAGCGATGATGACACCCTTCCACGAGAATTTATAGCGACGGAAATAATAAACGAGTACAATCGCAGGAATCGTCAGTAGGTTCAGTAAGTGCACACCGATACTAAGTCCCATCAGATACATGATGGCAATCAGCCAACGGTCGGAACCCGCTTCATCAGCTTGCTCGTCCCATTTGAGGATTAGCCAGAACACCACCGCCGTAAACAGCGAGGAAGAAGCATACACTTCGCCCTCTACCGCGGAGAACCAGAACGTATCCGAGAACGTGTAAGCCAAAGCACCTACGGCACCGGCGCCGAGGATGGCGATGGAGTTTAGAGTGGAGAGTTTAGAGTTTAGAGTTGATAGGACGAGTTTCTTGGCTAAGGCGGTGATTGTCCAGAAAAGGAAGAGGATAGTAAACGCCGAAGCCAGTGCCGACAACGCATTCACGCAGATAGCTACGTGAGACGGATCGGAAGCAAAAAGGGAGAAGAAATGCCCCATCATCATAAAGAAGGGTGCTCCGGGTGGGTGACCCACATCAAACTTATATGCACTCGAAATAAACTCCCCACAATCCCAGAAGGAGGCTGTAGGTTCCATCGTCAACAAATAAGTTGCCGCTGCGATAGCAAACACTATCCAACCGCACACTTGATCCCAAAAATTGAACTTTTTCATCATATATTTTCAAAATTTTGGTGCAAAGGTACAAAAAAATTTGCATATATCCAAAAAAAAGTGTAACTTTGCACGCTATTTTAGAAAATTTTAAAACTAAAAATACATTTATGGAATTAAATGACAGAATCATTGCGGTCATTGGCCTTGGTTATGTAGGTCTTCCGCTCGCCATTGAGTATGGCAAGAAGTACAGAGTGATCGGTTTTGATGTTAACCAAGCTCGTGTAGCAGAATTGGAGCGTGGCGAAGACCACACCAAAGAGGCCGACTTAGTAGGTATGAAGCAGGCACGCGATGCCTATGCCTCGACCAAGAAGATCGGTTTGACGCTGAGCAGTAACGTAGAGGACTTGAAACAAGTCAATACGTATATTGTCAGTGTGCCGACACCGATTGACCAATTTAACAATCCGGACCTGACTCCGTTATTAAAGGCTTCAGAGACGATTGGTAAGACCCTCAATCGTGGCGATATCGTTATTTACGAATCGACCGTTTATCCGGGTTGCACAGAGGAAGATTGCGTTCCCGTATTGGAACGAATGAGCGGACTGAAGTTCAATGTGGATTTCTTCTGTGGTTATAGTCCCGAGCGTATCAACCCCGGTGACAAAGTCAACACGTTGACGAAGATTAAGAAGATCACTTCGGGTTCGACACCGGAGGTAGCCGATTTGGTGGATGCTTTATACAACTCTATCCTACTCAATGGCACGCACAAAGCACCGAACATGAAAGTAGCCGAAGCGGCTAAGGCGGTAGAGAACAGCCAACGCGACGTGAATATCTCGTTTATGAATGAGTTAGCGCTTATCTGTGACCGCGTAGGTATTGACACCAACGACGTGATTGAGGCCGCAGGAACGAAGTGGAACTTCCTTAAGTATCGTCCCGGCTTGGTAGGTGGTCACTGCATCAGTGTGGATCCTTACTATCTGGCGCACAAAGCGAAATCGTTAGGTTACGAACCTCACGTTATCTTGAGTGGTCGTGCGGTGAACAACTCGATTGCGAAGTTCATTGCGGACAAGACGTTGAAACTCATGATTCAAAAAGACCACAAGATCAAAGACTCGAACGTGCTGATATTGGGTGTGACGTTCAAAGAGAACTGTCCCGACTGCCGTAACACGAAGGTAATAGATATAGCCAACGAGTTAGAGGACTTTGGTTGCAAAGTGGATATCTATGATCCATGGGCCAATGCCGATGTGGTTAAGCACGAGTATAACAAAGAGTTGATTGCCGGTGTTGATCCCGACAAGCATTATGCTGCTATTATTGCTTGTGTTAGTCACGATCAGTTTAAGACGTTTGACTTCAAGAAATATCACGAGCAAGGAGCCGTTATTTTTGATGTAAAGAATTTTGTTGACCGCAGTTTAGTTGATGGTAGATTATAAGTTATGAAGATCGCAGTAGCAGGAACCGGTTATGTCGGTTTATCCATTGCCACCTTATTGGCTCAACACCATGAGGTAACGGCCGTAGATATCGTCCCCGAAAAAGTGGAGATGATCAATCGTCATCAATCCCCTATTCAAGATGAGTATATAGAGAAGTACCTTCCGAAGGTTCCTCTCACAGCTACGTTGGATGCGCAGAAAGCGTACAAAGACGCTGACTTTGTGGTTATTGCTGCGCCTACAAACTACGATAGTCAAAAGAACTATTTTGATACCCGTGCGGTAGAAACGGTCATTCGTCTTGTGATGGAGGTCAATCCGCAAGCGATAATGGTAATCAAATCCACTATTCCTGTTGGTTTCACCGAACATATACGCCAAGTGACAGGGAGTAAGAACATCCTTTTCTCTCCGGAGTTTCTGCGCGAATCCAAAGCGTTGTATGATAATCTCTATCCGTCTCGTATTATTGTCGGTACAGACCTTAATGACACGCATTGTGTAGAGGCTGCTCACACGTTTGCACATTTGTTACAAGAAGGAGCGATAAAAGAAGATATCCCTACCCTTTTTATGGGTTTAACGGAAGCGGAAGCGGTCAAGTTATTTGCGAACACGTATTTGGCTTTGCGCGTTAGTTTTTTCAATGAGTTAGATACGTACGCAGAGGTGAAAGGATTGAATACCCAATCGATTATTGATGGTGTGTGCTTAGATCCTCGTATTGGTTCGCATTATAATAATCCGTCGTTTGGATACGGAGGGTATTGTTTGCCTAAGGACACGAAGCAGTTATTGGCAAACTATCAAGATGTGCCGGAGAATCTGATTCAAGCCATTGTAGAGAGTAACCGCACACGCAAAGATTTCATTGCAGACCGAGTGTTAGCCAAAGCCGGCTATTATGCTTATAGTGAGGAGAATAGTTGGAAAGAGGAGGGAGAAAAAGCCATCACGGTAGGTGTTTATCGTTTGACGATGAAGTCCAATTCGGATAATTTCCGTCAGTCCTCTATTCAAGGCATCATGAAGCGTATCAAGGCTAAAGGAGCCAAAGTGATTATTTACGAGCCCTCTTTACCCGACAAGACCACGTTCTTTGGAAGTGAGATTGTGAATGATTTGGCGGCGTTCAAGCAATTAAGTGATACGATTATTGCCAATCGTTATGATACCTTATTGGACGATGTTCAGCAGAAAGTATATACACGAGATATCTTTAAACGCGATTAAGTATGGGATTTTTTGGATTATTCAGTAAAGAGAAAAAAGAAACGTTAGACAAGGGTTTAGAGAAAAGTAAAGAGAACGTTCTTGAGAAGATTAGTCGTGCTATCGCCGGTAAGACGACGATAGATGATGATGTGCTTGACAACTTAGAAGAAGCCCTTATCACAGCCGATGTGGGTGTAGAGACCACACTCCGTATTATAGAACGCCTGCAGGCGCGCGTATCGCGCGATAAATATATGGGTACGGCAGAACTGAACCGAATCCTTGTGGAGGAGGTGGCAGCACTGCTTCAAGAGAATAACACGCAAGGAGAGTTAGATTTTACAGACCCATTACCGGCTAAGCCGTACGTTATCATGGTAGTAGGTGTTAATGGTGTAGGCAAGACGACCACTATTGGCAAGTTAGCTTATCAATTTAAGCAAGCGGGGGAAAAAGTGTATTTAGGTGCCGCCGACACTTTCCGCGCAGCGGCTGTAGAACAGTTATGTATTTGGGGAGAGCGTGTAGGTGTTCCTGTTATTAAGCAACAACAGGGTTCCGATCCGGCTTCCGTCGCGTACGATACCGTAGCTTCGGCAGTCGCCAATGATGCCGATGTGGTAATCATTGATACCGCAGGTAGGTTGCATAATAAGATCAACTTAATGAACGAGTTGACGAAGATTAAGAACGTTATGCAAAAAGTGGTACCTGATGCGCCTCACGACGTGTTGCTTGTACTTGACGGCAGTACGGGGCAGAATGCTTTTGAGCAAGCCAAGCAGTTCACCAAAGCCACGCAAGTGACCTCGCTTGCCATCACTAAATTAGATGGCACCGCGAAAGGCGGAGTGGTGATAGGTATTAGTGATCAGTTTAAGATTCCCGTTAAGTATATTGGGTTAGGCGAAAAAATGGAAGACCTGCAAGTCTTCCATCGCGAAGAGTTCGTCAAGTCCTTACTCCCGAGTTAAGGACCAACCCATCGCTTACATTTTTCTTCGCAAAAGTGCATTTATATTTGCATAATTTGGAAAGTGCTATAAACGCATCTATTATCGCTCATAAAAATGTAATAATATACTATTGTTACGCTCATAAAAATGTATAGTATGAAAAGGCAAATCTACAAGAGTTTGATTGAATGGAAGAATAATCTAATTGCCCATCGATCACGAGATGTAAAGCGGTGAGAAAACACTTCTAAATGCACTTTTTTGTCTAAATTTCGGGGTTCACATCAGAAAAGTGCATTTTTATTTGCATATATCAGAAAAAATCCGTATCTTTGCAGCCAGTTTTTCGAGAAACGAAGTTAATCGTGCCACTGTGGCTAAGACGTGTCGAAAACAAAAAGGAGAAATAACAGTGGGCAGAGTGTACTAAATCTCTCGCAGAAAGTGTAGGGAGGCGGAATGGCAGAAGGGCTGAGAGGTTAGAGGACGGCAGCAAGCTGCCTACAGGACGGCGCAAGCGCCTACTGGTTAGAGGCGGAGAGGATTTTTAGTAGAGATTTTTGTATAGATTTTTGAATGATTTCTGAGGGCGTAGCCCGAAATAAGAAAAAAGGATATGCTCAAAAGATTTTGTACGGATTTTAAGTAAAGATTTTCTTTGATAGTCTGACCTT
>JAZLHD010000094.1:0-1315 GCA_045616645.1 Paludibacteraceae bacterium | reverse complement strand
ACGGGTATAGGCAAAGGAGAAGTTGGTGGAACCCCCGATGAACCAATTTATATAAATTAATTTAGAGTCACCTATTCGTCAATTTTGCAGCATAATTTGTACAAAACGAAAATTAAAATATAACAATATGCGTAAACTAACAATTTTATTTGCCCTCCTGACGCTGAGCGTAGGGATGTGGGCAAATGACATTACTTACACGGCAACAGCAGCATTATCTTATAACGCTAACGCCTTTGATGCGGGAATTACAGGTCACACTTGGGATGAATCCACTAAGGTCGGTGTGATTAGTTTCAACGGCGATGTCACGATGATTGGATATATGGCTTTTATAGGTTGCAGCAGCATGACATCTATGACTCTTCCCAATACTATTACAAAGATTGGAAGTAGTGCTTTTTTTGAATGTGACCATTTAGCCACTATTAACATTCCGGCTTCCGTCACAACGATTGAAGGTGACGCTTTTCATAAGTGCATGAGTTTGAGTTCTATCACTATTCCCAATGTTGTGACTGAGATTGGAGAAGAAGCTTTTATGAACTGCTACGCTTTAACCTCTGTTACGTTTGAGGGCTCGGCTTGTCAAAATGCGATTGGAACGGCTGCGTTTTCTGAAGTGGGCACTTATTCGCAGGCAACCTTAACTCTGCCGGAAGATTGGAATTATGATGCTGCGCCGGAGAGTAGTAGCACGACGTGGTATGGTGGAACATTCAACTCCAATCTATATTCAACAGATGGTGCAACGGATAAGCAAGCAGCCATTGATGCCGTTACTGCTATCTTGAGCGACTATGCCACAACTACTTACTTGCAGTCTTTGCTCGCGGAGGAAGTAGGAAAAATCAATAGCGCCGTTAATAGACATCAGGTAAACGAAAGAAAGCAAGCCGCCATTGAGAGACTTACGTTTGCTATAACTTATTATACAGCCGGTAAAACCGCAGGCGATGCTATCGGTTATGCACGTGGCATCGAGGAAGGCAAAGCCGCTGCCAAGACCGAACTGCTCGGAGATATGGCTGAGCCTTGTGTCGGATGCACAGCTGTAGAGGTGAAGAAAGGTGACAAAGTTGTTACCCTCTATGCTCCCGAAAGTGTATCATACATTAAGGTGACGGAATAGGCACTTGGCATTGACGTATCCTAAGGGGAGCGAAAATTAATTTAAACATCAAATGAATACAATTTTTATTACAGGTGGTTCCACCGGAATAGGTGCCGCATCAGTTCGTAAGTTTATCCAAGAAGGCTGGAACGTCGGTTTCATGGATGTTAATGTGGAAAAAGCCCACGAGTTAGAACAATC
>JAZLHD010000093.1:0-6272 GCA_045616645.1 Paludibacteraceae bacterium | reverse complement strand
TCGAAGACCTCAAAAACTCAAATGAAGCGAGCGAAAGCCCACGCTTTTTCTATGTCTATAATTAAACAACATATTAAACGGAGTAAGCCGAAAATCCGTCAAAGAGTAGGCACAGAAAAACAATAAACACTTTATGAAACAAAAACTATTATCCCTCTTTGTGACGCTAATTAGCGCAACTAGTCTATTCGCTTACGATTGTAAAATCGATGGCATCTATTACAACCTCAATACTACCACAATGACGGCAGAAGTAACAAATGAAACGGGAAGTTATGATGCTAAAAGTTATTCTGGATCGGTGATTATTCCATCATCCATTACTTACAACTCACAAACCTATTCCGTCACAGCGATTGGAGAAGATGCTTTCTATTATTGCACTGGTTTGACTTCAGTCACCATTCCTAATTCCGTCACAACGATTGGAGATTGGGCTTTCAATGGTTGCTCCAGTTTGACTTCGATTACCATTCCCAACTCCATCACAACAATTGGATGGGACGTTTTCTCTAATTGCTTCGGTTTGACCTCAGTGACGATTCCCAATTCCGTCACAACGATTGGAGCGGGGGCTTTTGAATATTGCAGCGGTTTGACTTCTATTACCATTCCCCATTCCGTCACAACAATTGGAGGTTCTGCTTTCTCAGGTTGCTCCGGTTTGACCTCAATTACTATTCCCAATTCCGTCACAACGATTGGACATTGGGCTTTCTCAGGTTGCTCCGGTTTGACCTCAGTTACTATTCCCAATTCCGTCACAACGATTGGAGAACATGTTTTCTCTGGTTGCTCCGGTTTGACTTCGGTAACGATTCCTAATTCCGTCACAACGATCGGAGATTGTGCTTTCTGTTATTGCTCCGGCTTGACTTCGGTAACGATTCCTAATTCCGTCACAACGATTGGAAATCAGGCTTTCTGGGATTGCACCGATTTGACTTCGGTAACCATTGGCAATTCCGTCACAACGATTGGAAATGAAGCGTTCTATAAATGTACCAATTTAAAAACTATTTATAATAATTCCGATTTAAATATTACAAAAGGTTCTACCGAAAATGGTTATGTTGCCTACTACGCAAATGTAGTATATGATGGTATAGCTGTAGAAGATTTTATTATCAAACAAGATACTATCGTGACAGGCTATATCGGAAATGATACAAATATAATTATTCCCAATGGGATAATAATGATTGGATATTCTGCTTTCTATGGTTGCTCCAATTTGACTTCGGTAACGATTCCCAATTCCGTCACAATGATTGGAAGTTATGCTTTCGATCTCTGCGGCGGTTTGAACAAGACCAATTACACCGGCACGATTGCAGATTGGTGCAAAATTAGTTTTTATGGTTCTGATGCTAACCCTATATATTTTAGTCACAACCTCTATATTAACGATGTTGAAATTAAAGATTTGGTTATTCCCAATTCCGTCACTACGATTAAAGATTATGCTTTCCATGGCTGTACAGGTTTGACTTCGGTAACGATTGGCAATTCCGTCACAATGATTGGATATGAGGCTTTCAGAGGTTGCTCCGGTTTGACTTCAATCACCATTCCTAATTCCGTTACAACGATTGGAGCATGGGCTTTTGCTTTCAGCGGTTTGACTTCGGTAACTATTCCCTATTCCGTCATAACGATTGGAAATGATGCTTTCTATGATTGCTCTGATTTGCATCGGGTAACTCTTGAAAACCATTTTACGAATTATAACTCTAATTCATTCCCTTCGTTTACAAAAGTTGATTGTGCTTTCCCAATCAAAGAGTCCTTTGAAAAAAAGATTCTTAATGTTACAGTATTCGTTACTCTACCGTCAATATATAATGAGTGGTATGATGAAATTGGATTGAGTGATAGCAAAAGTTCTTCCGCTAATCATTTCTCAGTCAACGAAAATGGAGAAATCAAATTTTCTGATATGTCAATCAATTATTCCAAGACATACTATCTCTACGCCAAGAAAGGAACAGAATATATTTATAAAGATGAAATAGAAGTTTCCACAAAATCGCCCACAGTTTTTTGTTCTTCGTCCACTACTCAAACGACAATCACTTTATCCAATATCACTGCCGATACCGACGAATCTGTACAAACATTAACAAAAGGTATTTATTACAATGGTCAACGTTACGAAGCAGACGAAAACAATAGCGTGGTCTTGAGAAATATTGCACCAAATAAAAAGTGTACATTACAAGTGTATGGTTGCTATAATGGGACATACTATGATGGTGATAAGAAATATATTACCACTAAATCTATTGACCCAAAAATAACTATTTCGCAGGTTACACCTACAACTGCGTATGCTTACGGCACTTATACACAGGGCGATGCCACAATATTAGGAACTTCGTTAAATTGTAAAACAACATCTACAACCTTACAAGGCGATGAAGGATTCATTAGTGGATTAAAGCCAAATGCAACTTATACGTTTGAATATTCTGTAAACACTAAAGAGGGGGGCATGTATTCTATAACAAAGCAAGTCACAACCCAAGCTCTCACCCTTACAACTCTTACTCCCAAAATCGTTTCCGCCGGAACTGCCGTTGTGGCAGCAGAAACGAACATCAGCGACTACGAAACCAATGTCGGTTTCGAGTGGCGCAAATACGATGCTCCAGAATCTATGCCTTCTAAGAGTGGAGCGGCAATACTTTTCAACGGAAAGATGGAGGGTAAACTGCTTAATCTCGGAGCCGATGCCTATTGGAATGTGCGCCCTTACTACGAAGCAGCCGATGGCACGCGCTATTATGGCGAGTGGATTACTTTTGACCCAAGCGACTTCTCGTACTTTGAGCCTACAGTTCACACTTACGCTTTGGCAACCTCACCGACTGCCAACAAAGTACAAGTGCGTGGATACGTGATGACAGGCACAGACGATGTGACCGAACAAGGTTTTGAATATTGGTTCAAGGGTGGTCAAAAAGCCCCACATCGTGCTCCGACTGCCACTGCTGATAGTGTCTATCGCGTAACCGCTTCGGGACAAGTGATGACCGCAGTTTTAGAAGACCTTGCCTATAGTTCAACCTACACATGCCGTGCTTATGCAATCGCAGGAGGAAAAACGTACTATGGCGAAGAAGTACAGTTCCTAACCCCCGAAGATCCACGTCCAATCTATACGTTGACCGTTATTGCAGGAGAAAATGGCAGTGTAAATACAGAAGTTTCCGGAAAATATCGCGAAGGCGAGCAAGTCACATTGACCGCAACACCTAATGTTGGCTACTTATTTGAGCAATGGAGCGACGGCAATACGGAAAATCCTTATATCTTGACGATTATGCAAGATACAGAGATTACGGCTACTTTCAAACAAGCGGAAAGTGGATTAACTAACCTTCACAACAATATCAAAGCCACAAAGTACTTCCACAACGGCAACCTCATCATCGAGCGGAACGGTATCAAATATACCGCCACTGGTCAAAAGGTAAGGTAATAAAAGACCCTATTCCCGACCCTTTCCCTCATAGGGCAAGGGAGGAAGAATATAGCACACATCCAACGCTCCTTCGGGAGCGTTTGGTGTTTGTAAATGCCGGGTAGCGACAGTAGCGACAGTTGTTTTATACCCCCGCCCGCGCGTATGTGTGTACAGAGTTTTGAAAAGTATCGTCACCTGCGTCACCCAAAACACTATCGCAAGCGTGTCTGTTAACGTAGCATAATAGGCCCTACGTAGGCTTGACAAATCCCCCGCCTTTACTTTTTTGTTATGTTTTTTCTCCCCACATTGAATGTGGGTTCCTTATGGTTATCCGATATATCGGAAACTTCTGCGCCTTTGGCGCCTCGTTTCCTCATAGCCCTCTGGGCACTGTACCCTGTTCTATCTTGGCAAAAGCTTTTGCCATCTTCAGCAGTCCGCCCTCAATGCCATTGATGCGTCAGCGGGCGGACTCATTCGCCTTCGTCGTCACAACATTGTCACAACATAGTCATAACATCTCCACAACTTTTAAGGCCTATATAAGACCCCTGCCTATCCTCTTCGCGACGGGAAAAAAAGCAGTAACTTCGGACGCCGCCTTTCGCATGCGAAATTCCCCCGAAAATACAGTCGCGCGTTTATCAAAATAAGCAAATATTTTGGGCACAACGGCTAACGCCTCCTAATACTCCTTTTGTTCTATATTTTCGTGAGCAAGCTCCCAAAATATATACCAAAAGTACTATTATTTGATAAAAAATCTAAAAAAGTGCCCAAAATATTTGCTCATTTCAAATTTTTGTTGTATCTTTGCACCCGATTTTGCGCTTATGGCGGATATTGAGGAACATATTATCCAACTGAAATCCCTTGAATTAGGGCATTATGACTTTGATTTTCAGTTAGATAGTGCATATTTTACCTCGATAGAGAAGTCGGAATTATTGGGAGGAAATGTCCGAGCGATAGCGCAACTCGACTTGCGTTCTAACGATTATGACCTCACCCTCTCCGTTATAGGAACGGTACAAGTGACTTGTGATCGATGCTTAGAGGCTGTTGATATAGAGGTAGATGCTACTGAAGATATGGCTCCGCTTCTTGACAATGTGAATGTACTCGACCTCAATTGGCTCGCATACGAACAGATAGTAGTTAATCTTCCGCTGGTGCATCGTCACCCTGAAGGTGGTTGCAATCCTGAAATGGCTGCACTTCTCCAACGCCACCTTTGTAGCACCGAAGAAGAGCCCGAAACACTATAAATAATAATAGTTTAGAGTGGAGAGTTTGGAGTTTAGAGATAAACGAAGCCCCACGGAATGTATAACAAATTAAAAAATTAGATATTATGGCACATCCAAAACGTAGACAATCGCATACCAGACAAGCGAAACGTCGTACTCATGACGTAGCAAAAATGCCGGCATTGGCTATTTGCCCTAATTGCGGTGCACATTATTTGTATCACACTGTTTGCCCAAGCTGTGGCTACTATCGTGGTAAATTAGCTATTGAGCAAGCAACAGAAGCATAATTGACGAACTTTTTCGTATGTTTCAAAAGAATGATCGCCCCAAGTTTGCGGGGCAAAATGACAACGGACGCCCACATTTTGTGAGGCGTCCCGAGCGCTCTACGTATCGTAGCGCTAACTCTAGTGACAGCGGTGAACGCCCTCACTTCAGTAAAAACACGGACCGTTCCCGTTACAACCAAAATAGCGACGAACGCCCTCGTTACAACCAAAGTGACGAAGAGCGTCCTCGTTTCCGGAGTAACGGAGTGGAACGTCCTCAGTTTACTAACAATCGTCCGAAGAGAAACAACTCGCTTTACTCTCAACGTAAACGTGTGCAGTATCGTGAGCGTTTTGAGGATCCTACCAAACCGATTCGCTTGAATAAGTACCTCGCCAATGCAGGAGTCTGCTCCCGTCGTGAGGCGGACGACTTCATTCAAGCAGGGATTATCACCGTGAATGGGGAAGTGGTGGATTCGCTCGGTGCAAAGGTACTGCCTACGGATAAGGTCATGTTCCATGACCAGCCTGTCCGTCGCGAACAAAAAGTGTACATCCTTCTCAACAAACCCAAGAACACGGTTACCACTACGGATGATCCTCAAGAGCGTCACACCGTATTAGATATCGTGCGTAATGCGTGTGCAGAGCGCATCTATCCTGTCGGTCGGTTAGACCGTAACACCACCGGTGTACTCCTTCTCACCAACGATGGTGATCTCGCGGCTAAGTTGACCCATCCTAAGTTCGGAAAGAAGAAAATCTATGCCGCTACGTTGGATCGCGAATTAGAAGAAGCCGATGAGATCTCTCTGCGCGCAGGAATAGTCCTGGACGACGAACTGATTGTACCGGATGCTTTGGAGTTCCCTAAAGAGGACCGTATTCACATCGGATTGGAGATTCACTCAGGACAAAACCGCGTAGTACGTAGGATGTTCGAGAAAGTAGGATACAAGGTAATGCGCCTCGACCGTGTAAGCTTTGCGGGACTGACCAAAAAGAATGTTCCAAGAGGCAAATATCGGTTCCTAACCGAGAAGGAAGTCTCGTTCCTCAAAATGGGATCGTTTGAATAGGCTGAGAGGCGGGCATTTTTGTCCGCTTCTTTCGCAAAAGAGAAATAATTTGCATTTTTTAGGCAGATTATTTGCGTAGATGAAATAATTTTTGTACTTTTGTTGCGGAATTGGAAAATATATAAAAACTTATCACTATGAAAGATTTTAAGGATTTTACGTTCGAAGATTTTAAAGAGCGCAGTTTTGCCCCTCA
>JAZLHD010000092.1:0-24609 GCA_045616645.1 Paludibacteraceae bacterium | reverse complement strand
GTTTCTATGCAAGTGAATGAAATGTTTGTGATTGGACTCAATGATGAAGAGTTTAATAACGCTATTGAAACGAAAGATTATAAACTTCTAAACAAATATCTGTATCGTACTCAAAAATTATCTACAGCTAATTACGTTTTTAGATACCATACCGAAACTTCCGTAGATGACAAATATGATGGAGTGAAGAACGAAAGACTCAGTATGGATATTAAGAAATTAGTCAGTATTCGCAGTCCTAAGGGGATGACAAATAACGTCCATAAAGTCAAAGTCAATATTTTAGGAGAAATCTCTGCATTATGATTAAACGAGTTGTTGGCTTTCAAAATCCTGCATACCTTAGTCTTAAATTAGGACAAATGGTGGTTACTTTTCCTGATATTGAAAAGCAGCCCAATGTTCCTAGTGACGTTAAACAAGAATTAGTTCACACTATCCCGATAGAAGACATTGGTGTACTTGTTCTTGACCATAAACAAGTGACCATCACGCAAGCATTAATGGCTGAGTTGTTAGACAATAATGTCGCAATTGTAACTTGCGATGACCGCCATCTGCCAACAGGTCTTATGCTTCCTCTTGATTGTAATCATATTCAAACAGAGCGATTCAAGAAACAGATAGAGGCGAGCGAACCCTTGAAAAAACAAATGTGGCAGCAAACTATTACGAGTAAGATTCTTGGACAAGCAAAATTGCTATCTTTAGAACAAATTGACAATAGGAATATGCTTGCTTGGTCACAACAAGTCCGTTCTGGAGATGCTGATAATTTAGAAGGTCGAGCTGCAGCGTATTATTGGAAAAATATCTTTCACAACTCTAATTTCGTACGTGGACAAGAAGGAGCTCCTCCCAATAATTTGCTGAATTACGGATATTCTATCGTGCGCGCTTTGATGGCAAGAGCATTAGTGGCAGCGGGACTATTACCAACATTAGGAATCCATCATCATAATCGCTATAATGCTTATTGTCTTGCAGATGATATTATGGAGCCATATCGACCTTATGTGGATTTAGCAGTTATACAACTGTTGCGTCATACGGCTGATACCTCTGAATTAACACCCTCAATAAAACGCGAATTATTGGGAATTACAACAATGGATGTGAATATTGAGAATCATCGTAGTCCAATGATGATTGCCGTACAAACAACCGCAAACAGTGTGCAACGATGTTTTTCCGGAGAATCTCGTAAAATAATTTACCCAGACTGGTAAGAGTGTGTCACTGACATACTCTTTTTTTGTTATGGATCGTTTTAGTGAATATAGAATTATGTGGGTACTTGTGTTCTTTGATTTGCCTACTGAAACCAAAAAGGAAAGGAAGGCGTATGCCTTATTCCGAAAGGATTTATTAAAAGATGGATTTAATATGTTTCAGTTTTCCATTTATTTGCGTCATTGCCCAAGTGCGGAAAATGCAGATGTGCATATTAATCGGGTAAAATCTATGATGCCCGAATTTGGGAAGGTCGGTATACTTCGAATTACAGATAAGCAATTTGGGGAGATGGAGCTATTTGATTGTCGACATAAAGCGCCATTGAATCAGCCTGTTCAACAATTAGAGTTATTCTAACATTGAAAACAAATCCTAACTATAAAAAGAAAAATGCAGACGATACCGCCTGCATTTTTCAATCCTAAAACATGTGATAATCAGTTGATAATAAGCCTATTACACCAATCGTGGTGTCTTAGGACTTATCATTTACAAATTTGAAGGATATACACAACTCCCTACCGATGGGAGCCACGCGCGACCAAGGTGTCTTAGGACTTATCATTTACAAATTTGAAGGATATACACAACATGCAGGGCACTGTGACACGCGAAGCAAACGGTGTCTTAGGACTTATCATTTACAAATTTGAAGGATATACACAACACCTCACAGGTGATTTCCATCTTTCGCCCTGGTGTCTTAGGACTTATCATTTACAAATTTGAAGGATATACACAACGGACAATCTTTTCAAGATGTTCTACGTGCGGTGTCTTAGGACTTATCATTTACAAATTTGAAGGATATACACAACTTTACAAATTTGTGAGTACAAATACGTCAAAGATCGGATTTCGGGTGCAAAATTACTAAAAAAATGGTAAATATGCAAATTTTTCACAATAAAATTTGCATAATTCAAAAAAAAGCAGTACTTTTGCAGTACAATTTGAAGGATATACACAATAAGGATTTTTATCCGTTGTGTAAACATTCAGGGTGGGACGCAAGCCTCGCCCTTTTTATTTCTCTCAAGTATGTCTTCCCTAACTTCCGCACACTTTCCTAAAAAAGTAGACATCTTTCACATTCGAAGTTGGTCATGACCAAGTGACCAACTTCATTGTTAGAGCCCATCAAAAAAGGGTTTTCACTAAGTTGGTCATCTGGTCATGACCATTTCAACTCCGCTCGCGAAGGCTCGCGGCACAGGACGAGAATAGGTAATCCTAGGTAGTTCTAGGTGGGTATAGGAGGGGTAGGTAATCAGAATGTCTGTACAAGAAGGGAGTCCCTCGGTCGTCCCCTTAGACGAACGCGGGAATCACGCGGAAATCAGGCGGAAATCACGCGGAGATGATAGTGCGTTTATAGTCCTCGCATTCTACCCGCAAGGTCCGAACAAGGGTTTGGGCGAACCCAAGAATAACCCAAGAATAACCCAACAATAACCCAAGAACAACCCAATACTGAAAGTAGGGGAGTAGAGGGGTAGGGGCTGATAGAATCCAAAGAAGGCTCACGATTGGTGAGCCTTCTTGTATTTAAGAAACCGGAAACCAGAAACCGGAAACCGGAAACCGGAAACGGGATTAGTCTTTGAACTTAGCGCAGATGAACTCGCGGTTGAGGCGAGCGATATTCGCCAAGCTGACGGACTTAGGACACTCGGCAGCGCAAGCACCGGTATTGGTGCAGTTACCGAAGCCTAACTCATCCATCTTAGCAATCATTGCCTTGGCGCGTTTGGCTCCCTCAATCTTTCCTTGCGGAAGCAGAGCGAGTTGACTAACCTTAGCGGCTACGAAGAGCATGGCACTACCATTCTTACAAGCCGCTGCACAAGCACCACACCCGATACAGGAAGCAGCGTCCATAGCCTCGTCAGCTACGGGTTTGGGAATAGCGATAGCGTTAGCGTCAGGCACACCACCTGTGTTCACAGAAACGAAACCACCGGCTTGCATGATCTTATCGTAAGCTTGACGATCTACCATCAAGTCTTTGATAACCGGGAAAGCACGAGAACGCCAAGGTTCAACGGTGATGGTCTCCCCATCTTTGAACTTACGCATGTGCAGTTGGCACGTGGTGATAGCACTGTCGGGACCATGAGGATGGCCGTTGACATACATCGAGCACATACCGCAGATACCTTCACGGCAATCGTGATCGAAAGCAATCGGGTCCTTATGCTCGGCAATGAGTTGCTCGTTGAGAATATCCATCATCTCCAGGAACGAAGCACCTTGGAAGATGTGATTGAGTTCGTAGGTCTCAAAATGACCTTGCGCCTTGGGTCCGGCTTGACGCCAAACCTTGACTTTTATATTAATGTAAGAATCCATATTTTGTTTATTCGTTTAGACGTTTAGACGTTTAGGCGTCGTTAATTTGTTTATTCGTTTAGACGTTTATTCGTTTAGACGTCGTTAATTTGTTTATTTGTTTAGACGTTTAGATGTTAATATTTTGGATAGGGTTTAATAGACGATCCGGTTTCATCTTTTGGCATAAAACTATATTGCAAATTGGTGAGTAGTTTGGAAACTAACACAATTTGGATTTCTATATTATGCAAATCTTTTTCGGAGATATAGTCTAAACTGCAAGCTATTTCCAATTGGCTCATTACTTCCATTAAAGAACCGTACGACATTTCAAGAAAATGCACCTTATCTTTATATGAATAACGAGTAACACCTTCGGCAATATTAGATGTAATAGAAACGGCTGCTCTGCGCAATTGACTGCACATAGCGAATTGTTCCTCTTTTGGAAATTTTTTCAAAAGCAGATAGACCATTTTAATAATCTCTTGTGCCTTTATATAAACATCTAATTTTCGATAACCAAGGAAATCCATAACTCCTAATTTAAACTATATAAACTACTTAACTTTTCTTTAACGACGCCTAAACTCCTAAACCATTAAACATCTTAACTAACTACAAGGCAAGCTTTCGGCTATGCCTTATAGTTACGTGTTTTACGTTCGGTGAATTCGTAGTCGAGAGGCTCTTTGATGAGTTCGGGTTCGCTGTTTTCACCGGTATATTTCCAGCAAGCAACATAGCTGAACTTATCGTCTTGACGCAAGGCTTCACCTTCCTCCGTCTGATACTCCTCACGGAAGTGACCACCGCAAGACTCCTCACGGTTGAGGGCATCCACTGCCATCAAACGACCAATCTCAATGAAATCACTCAGACGCAATGCTTTCTCCAATTCGTTGTTCAAACCATCGGCTTGACCCGGGATATAAACGTTCGTCCAGAACTCTTTCTTGATAGCGTCAATCTTCTCGATAGCGGTCTTTAAGCTCTCTGCCGTACGACCCATACCTACAAAGTCCCACATGATAAGACCTAATTCCTTGTGGATGGAATCTACAGAGCGTTTACCTTGAATAGCCATCAGTTGGTCAATCTTATCTTGGATACCCTTCTCCGCTTGTGCAAACTCAGGCAGGTCAGTGGACATACGAGGTACACCAATCTGGTCAGAGAGGTAGTTCTGAATGGTATATGGAAGAACGAAATATCCGTCAGCCAAACCTTGCATCAAGGCAGAAGCACCGAGGCGGTTTGCACCATGGTCGGAGAAGTTGGCTTCACCGATACAGAACAGACCCTTGATAGAGGTTTGCAGTTCGTAGTCCACCCAGATACCACCCATCGTATAGTGAATGGCAGGGAAGATCATCATCGGGTTCTCGTAAGGGTTCTCGTCCACGATCTTCTCGTACATCTGGAAGAGGTTACCGTATTTCTGTGCCACCACGTCCTTGCCGAGGCGTTGGATAGCGTCCGAGAAATCCAAGAACACTGCCAAACCGGTGTTGTTCACGCCATAGCCTTTATCGCAACGCTCTTTAGCAGCACGCGAAGCCACATCACGAGGAACAAGGTTACCGAAAGCCGGATAACGACGCTCCAAGTAGTAGTCACGATCCTCTTCGGGGATGTCGCGACCCTTGATCTCTCCGCGTTGCAGTTTCTGTGCGTCTTCGAGTTTCTTAGGAACCCAGATACGACCATCGTTACGGAGGGATTCGGACATCAAGGTCAGTTTAGATTGGAAGTCACCATGCTTAGGAATACAGGTGGGGTGAATCTGTGCGTAGCAAGGGTTAGCAAAATAGGCACCCTTACGATAGATCTGCATCGCTGCCGAACCATTGGAAGCCATTGCGTTCGTAGAGAGGAAGAACGTGTTACCATAGCCACCGGAAGCGATAACAACGGCGTGACCGAAGTAACGCTCAATACGACCTGTGACAAGGTTACGAGCGATGATACCGCGAGCGCGTTCAACACCATCAGCGTCCTTGATGAGGACTACATCTAACATCTCATGACGGTTGTACATCTTCACTTTGCCTTTACCAATCTGACGGCTCAATGCGCTATAAGCACCGAGCAGCAGTTGTTGGCCGGTTTGACCTTTCGCATAGAAAGTACGGGAAACTTGTGCACCACCGAACGAACGGTTGTCGAGCAGACCGCCATATTCGCGAGCGAAAGGAACACCTTGTGCTACGCATTGGTCGATGATGTTATTACTTACTTCTGCCAAACGATAAACGTTTGCTTCGCGAGCACGATAGTCGCCACCCTTGATGGTGTCGTAATAAAGACGATAGATAGAGTCACCATCGTTTTGGTAGTTCTTCGCGGCATTGATACCACCTTGTGCAGCGATTGAGTGCGCACGACGAGGGCTATCTTGGATGCAGAAGTTAAGGACATTAAAGCCCAGTTCTGCTAAGGTAGCGGCTGCGGAAGCACCGGCTAAACCGGTTCCTACAACGATGATATCCAAACGACGTTTGTTGGCAGGATTGACCAGTTTTTGATGGTCTTTGTAGTTCGTCCATTTATTCTCTAATGGACCCTGCGGAATCTTCGCCATCTCGGGCGTGATGATTGGAGCAGTTTTAGTTTTTGTTGTTGCCATATTTAATAAAGTTGATAGTTGAAAGTTGATAGTGGAAAGAAGTTTTAAAGTTTAAAAGTTTAAAGATTAAAACATCAATCCGATGCCCATACCGAGGTAGTAGAACACCACAATAGCGAAGGGAGCTACGACGAGGGTTGCGAAGATAGTACCAATCACTTTGATACGCTTGAGCCAGATAAGGTTGCTCCAACCAAGGGTGTGCAATGCAGACCAAATACCATGGTTGAGGTGAAGCCACAAAGCGGCTAACCAAATAAGGTAGAGCACGCAAAGAACGATACTCCAAACGCCATTGCCGGCGAACATAAACTTAACCAAACCGGCACCGTCTTGAGGATCAAAAGCACTGGTCTCGATACCGGTTAACTCGGCAAACTGCATCTTAAACCAGAAGTTAGCCAAGTGCAATACCAAGAACCCGATGACGCAGATACCCAGCACGAGCATGTTTTTGGACTCCCAATCTACGCCTTGCTGACGAGCGGTAACCGCATAATGGTCCGTACCACGAGCACGTAGGTTTTGGATAGTAAGATAAAAGGCATAGCAGAAGTGGACGAAGATAAGGAAAGCTAAACCTAACGTACCCACAATTGCGTACCAGTTGGCTCCTAAAATGGAGCAGATCCAGTTATAAGCCTCCTCCGAAAAAACCAAAGCCATGTTCATGCAGCCATGGAAGAGCAGGAAAAAAACCAGACACAAGCCAGTAATACTCATTACGAGTTTACGACCAATAGATGAATCTTTTAACCACATAATAATTGAATTTATAATTTATAATTTATGATTTTAGTAAACACATTTTTCCAAAATTGACGTGCAAAGATACGAAAAAATTTGCATATATGCAAAAAAAGTTGTACTTTTGTAGCAAAATTCAGCGAAAGATGAAAAAATCAGTTCTTTTTTGTATGGTATTGAGTGCTTCCGCGCTCTTTGCAGGGCAAAATGCCAAGTATTTAAGTTATATTGATCAATGGAAACAAACCGCCATTGAGCAACAACAGGATTATGGTATTCCGGCGAGCATAACCTTAGCGCAAGGTTTGCTGGAGTCCTCTGCCGGTCAGTCGGAGTTGGCAAGGAATGCGAATAACCATTTTGGCATCAAATGTACCAGCGATTGGTTGGGTGGCTCATACTACTATGATGATGACCGTAAAGGGGAGTGCTTTAGGGTTTATAAGAATGCAGAGGAGAGCTATAGGGACCACTCATTGTTCCTACAGAGAGAGAGGTACGCCTCGTTGTTCGAATTAGATATAATCGATTATCGTCGTTGGGCACAAGGGTTGAGTGCCTGTGGTTATGCAACGGATCCCAGTTATGCGACCAAACTTATCCATATTATTGAAGAGTACGCGTTGGATACGTTAGTAGATGAACGGAAAGTGCCAAGTGTTAACAAAAGTCAAACCAAAGGCGAAGAATGGGTAGAGGCTCGTTCCGCAAAAGAAGAACGCAATGCGTTTTATTCCGTTCACCCCAAAGAGCGCGTGAACCATACACCTTTTGTATATGCACGCGAGGGAGATAGTTATGCCAGTGTTGCCTATCAACTTAATATGAAAGAGCGTAAGTTGCGTGAATACAACGACGCTTTGGGGCACACACTCAAACCCGGCGATAGGGTGTTTACGACCCCCAAACCGCGTTATGTGAGAGGAGAAAAATCGGTGATGTGGGTACATCCGGGGGAGAGTCTTTGGAGTATCAGCCAGCGCGAAGGGGTGCAACTCAAGACAATCTATGAACTCAACGAACTTGACCCCTTAGTGAAGGTGTTTAAGACGAGACAGAAGGTGCTTCTTGGCAAGCCTAAGAAGTAATAGTTTAGAGTTTAGAGTTTAGAGTTTAGAGAAGCCGTCTAGTTCAAAAGTTTAGAGTTTAGAGTTTAGAGTAGCCGTCTAGTTCAAAAGTTGAAAGTTTAGAGAATGAAGGGAACACAGTCGATAGGACAAGCGATTATGGATTTTCTTAGGGAAAATCAATTGGAACAACCTCTGTTAGAGCGGAGGGTGGTGACTTTATGGGCTGAGTTGATGGGACCTACGGTTGCCAGTTTGACGCGTTCGGTGGATGTGCAGGATGGCGTGCTAAAAGTCAAGTTAAGTTCTTCGGCATTGCGTCAGCAGTTGTTTGAATGTCGGTTTGAGTTAGTGAAAAAGTTCAATGAGACGGTGGGTGCCACTGTGATAAGAGATGTTCGTTTATCCTGAAAACATAGAATCTAAAATAGACTTTACGGCTATCCGTACTCAATTGATGGGGGCGTGCTCGTCCGTGCTTGGGCGCGAGCAAGTGGAGCAAATTACGTTCTTGACAGACAAGGAGCGTATCCTCTTTTTGTTGCGTGAGACAGAGGAACTTGGACATATCATGAGTGACGGTTCGCTCGATTTTCCTCGAGGGGATATCGCTGATGTGAGAGAGGCCGTTGGGCGAATACATGTGGTTGGATTATACCTCAATGAACAGGAACTGTTTGACTTACGCAAGACGCTTGACTATGCAGGACGATTGGACGAGTTCTTTCGGCATTTGGACGCAAATCGGTTCCCCATCTGGGGAAGTTTAGAGTTTAGAGTGGAGAGTTCTCTGCCCCAAGGGGCGCGATCGGCAAGCCGTATAGAGAAGCCGTCTAGTTCGGAAGTTGGAAGTTTAAGAGATATTCTGCGGGTGATAGATAGGGTGCTGGATCGTTATGGTCAGTTGTCGGATTCGGCATCGCCGGAGTTGGCTCGTATTCGTAAAGACTTACGGCAAGCCCAAGGCAGTGCGAACCGAGCCTTGATGGGTATTCTGCGTCAAGCGCAAGCAGAAGGAATCGTCGATAAAGATGTGGCACCTACGATGCGTGAGGGGCGTTTGGTTATTCCTGTTCCGCCTGCATATAAACGCAAGTTAGGAGGAATCGTACACGATGAGTCCGCTACAGGAAAGACGGTATATGTGGAGCCACAACAGGTGGTGGAAGCAAATAACCGCATTCGCGAACTCGAAGGCGAAGAGGGACGCGAACGGATACGTATCTTGCAAGCCGTGAGCGGAATACTGCGCGACCAGATGCCGTCTATTCACGAAGCGGAAAAGTTATTGGCACACGTGGATCTGGTGAGAGCCAAAGTGATTGTGGCGCAACAGCAAAAAGCAATTATGCCTCAGGTGAGCGAGGAATCGATTATCGACTTACGCGAGGCGCGGAATCCGATACTTGAGAATAGTTTAAAGTTGAAAGTGGAAAGTTTAAAAGTTATTCCGTTAGATATTAAATTAAAGAAAGAGAATCGCGTTCTCGTTATTTCGGGTCCGAATGCGGGAGGTAAATCGGTGTGTCTAAAGACGGTGGGGTTGTTGCAGTATATGTTGCAATGCGGTCTGCTTGTACCTTTGCGAGAAGATAGTACGATGAGTGTGTTTGAGCACTTGATGATAGATATCGGCGACGAGCAGTCGATGGAGGACGACCTATCGACCTATTCCTCTCATTTACGAAACATGAAAGCGTTTGTGCGCTATGCGAATGAACATACCTTACTGCTTATTGATGAGTTTGGAACGGGTACAGAGCCACTGTTAGGTGGTGCTATTGCGGAGGCAGTGCTGTCGCAGTTAGTGGTGCAAGGTGCTTTTGGGGTGATCACGACCCACTACACGAACCTCAAACATTTTGCGGAAGTGACGGAGGGGGTACAGAATGGGGCAATGCTCTATGACCGTGGACAACTCAAACCGCTTTTCCAACTCTCGCAAGGTCAAGCGGGGAGTAGTTTTGCCATTGAGATAGCGCGTCAGATAGGGTTGCCGGAGACAATCATTGCTCAAGCCAGCGAACTGGTGGGTAGCGAACACATTGACTACGACAAGTCCTTACAGGACATCGCGCGAGACAAGCGTTATTGGGAGAATAAACGACAAAACATCCGTCAACGGGAGAAACATTTGGAAGAGAAGATTGCTTTCTACGAAGGGGAGATAGCCGGTCTTAAGGCCAAGAAGAAAGAGGTGATGGCGAAAGCGCAAGAAGAGGCTGCGGAGTTACTTAAACAAAGTAACGCCACGATTGAACGAACGATTAGGGAGATCAAGGAGGCGAAGGCGGATAAGGAACGCACGCGCGCAGCGAGGGCTAAAGTGGAAAGTTTAAAGTTGAAAGTGGGAAAATCGGGAAATACCGGAAAATCCGGAAATTCCGGAAAATCCGGCTCCAAAGTGCTCCACGACTTCCGCGACCTCAAGCCGCTTTCGAAGTCGATGGCAGCGCAGAATCCGACAGTGAGCAATACCATTCGTCAGCATAAGTTGCGTTTTGAGCGCACATTGGATTTGCGAGGCTTGCGGGCTGATGAGGCATTGGAGCAGACGATCGCGTATATAGATGACGCTATCATGGTCGGAGCGGGCGAGGTGACGATCTTACACGGTACGGGTACGGGCGCATTGAAACAGTTAGTGCGCGAATACTTGAAAAAACGCAAGTTAGACTTCCGTGATGGAGATATAGACCACGGCGGTGCGGGTGTGACGATGGTCGATTGTTAGCATCTCAGCAGATAGTGGATGCGCAATCTTAATGTTGTATAGGCAATCAAACAACGCGTGCGACAAGAAGTGTGTTGGGCACGCTCACGAAGAAGGGAGAAGAGGTAGCGCTCTTCTTTTTTGTGTCTTTGAGAAGTGGTGGATTGGGGATTGAAGACATAGTTGTACCCCGAATAAGGAAAGATAATATAGGTGGGATTGGTCTTCCAGATATCTACAGAAAAAACGACATCCTCATATATCATGTGTTCAAAGAGAAGGTTGTGCTGCTTCAAAAAAGCGGTGCGATAGAGTCGCATGCAAGGAGAGGTAAACTGATAAAAATGAGAGGGACATTTCTCTTCCAAGATATTTCCGGTAGGGCTGACGCGACGATAACCGCATTGGCAAATATCTCGTGAACCGATAGCCGTTAGGAGACGCTCCAAATAGTCGAAATCTATATAGTCATCGGCATCGATAAAGGTGGTATATTCCCCGGCAACATACTTTAATCCCTCGTTCCGCGCGATAGCTTGTCCACTATGTTCAATGGTAAAAATATGGAAACGTTTGTCTTGTTTGGCAAAAGTTTGCAATATAGCTAAACTATTGTCTGTAGAGGCATCATTAACGGCAATCACTTCCCAATCCGATTGTGTTTGGTTAATGATGGAACTAAGGCACATCGGAAGAAATGCCTCTGCATTATAAACAGGTATGACGATACTTACTTTTGGCATAACGATAGAAAGAGTTGTTCAAACTGCTGGGCTTGATGTTGACGAGTGAATAATTCCTTATGTTGAACGGCTTGGTGAGTGAAACCTTTGGTTTGCCACTCGTGGTAGCGGTCTAAAATAAAAGGTTTGACTTCTTCTATAGAGGTGGCTGCGAGTCCGGCATTCGTATAGGCAAAAGCTTGTGCCAAACATTCCTCGTCGGATTCAATGAGCAGCTGTGGTTTCTCCACGCCCAATCCCTCAAAAAATTTCGTGGTCATGATACCATGCGTGCCTTGCGGGTCGGATTTTTGCCCAAGGATAAGAAGAATAGAGGCCTGCTGCATGATGGTACTTATCTGTTCGCGTGGCACATAGTCATGGATAGTCAAATGGACATGGTATGGTTGTGCCATCTGTTTGAGTTCCTCTTCGCACTCGCTGCTTGTATAGAAATCTACATAGATATCGTGCATGGGTAATTGCGATAGGGCTTCAAAGAGCATAAGCGGGTTGCGTTTTTCAAGCGAGTGTAACTGTCCAAGGTAGACGATGCGGAACGTGTCCGAAGGAGTTGCACAGGGTTGTATCTCGTTGACATCAAAGCCGTTGTAGATGCAATGGCAATGAGGGTTATATCGGCTGAGCGTTTGTTGATGCCAAGGGGAAACGGTAGTCACGGCTGCTGCTTGATGAAGTACCCGATTGCGTCGGCATAAATGGTAGGCATCATAAAGGCGTTTGACTATCCTATCTAACCAAGCGCAAGGAAGGGTTCGTGTGTAGAACCCTTTGGGTCCCCATTGTTCGCGGATGTCCCGTAAGTCGGTGACAAGAGGGCAGTGTAGCTGTTGGGCAATCTTACCGGCTGTTTGCAAGGGGAAATAGTGGTAGGTAGAACAAAAAACGAGGTCGAAGGACCGGTCTCCAATCGTTTGCAAGACATATTGAAGGTATCGTTTCTCTCGTCCTTGTGTGAGTAAGTCGAGCCATCCCGAACGACGAATAGATTGTGGCTCGGGTACTAACTGACAGTCCCATCCTTGTTGGATGAGGTATTGGACAAGGCTCATCACACGAGGAGAATAAGCAGGCGGTTCGATAGCCTCGCATAAAATAAGAATATGTCGTTTTATAGGCTGCATAAATAGTTGATTACTTGATTATATAATAAGGAGTGATAGGGCTGATTGACCGTAGTGTTGTGCCAAAGCAGATTCAACTCGCCACGGTATTGACGCACTTGTTGTATCGTTTGTTGACACACTTCCAAAGCTTTTTCGGGGTTTAGGTTCATATATTGTTCGTCGCTTAGGGTATTGTCCATAATGGCGAGCGGGTGAATCGTGAGGTTCGTGAGGCGATAGTGGATGGGATCTATCCAACGGAAGGAACGACAAGTACCCATACTAAATCCTATATGGTCGGCAAACCCCATCGAATAATCATCTGTCACCCCTGCTTCAACCAGTTGCTGCAAGCGTTGGATGTCGCAGCGAAGGAAATGACTTCTGTGTAGTTTAGAGTTTAGAGTGTAGAGTGTAGAGAAGCCGTCTAGTTGATTAGTTGAGAGTTTATAGTAACTGCTATGCAGACCGAGGATTGCACCTTGTTGGGTGAGGAATGATGATAACCGGCGGAAGTCTTTTCCTTGTAGGTTATATTGCGGATAGTCGTATCCCTTGCCCGTGGTGTGTTTAACGAAATAAATCATCTGCGTTTCGGGGTGATGTTGCTTGACTTTCAGGTCTTGCTCCATCAGCCAATCAAAGGTATAGGCGGGGTCATTATCTATGTCGCGCCAAGCAGCGATCACCTCTTTGAATTGTCCTCTGCGAATCCCTCCAAGGGCTCCGCGCAGGTGACGGTAGTGGTCCAAGACATCAATGTCGTGGGTGAGGTTGATGGCAGCAAACCCGGGCCTGGGAAGTTCCAAACCGAGGGCTTGCATCAAAACTCGACTATACTCGTCAATGATAGGATGCATCAACCGAAGGTCTTGCCCTAAAATCGAGTGCTTTGCACAAAGCCGTCCGTGTTCATCTCGCTGTGGATTGATCAGTTCCTCTGCTCGGGAAATAAAGAATGCGGTGTTATAGATGATATCTGTTGTGAATACAACGGGACCGCTTTTAGCTGAAGGACCGCTATCGCTGAAAGACCGGCTATCGCCTGAAAGATTGGGCAAAACCCAATCTTTGCCGAGGTGCCCATTGGCTTGAATGCAAACCCGATATCGGTAGCACTTCGTAGGATCTACGTTGTATGCAACTTGTTTGGCTGCCTCTTTATTCCCGTAAAGTAGGAACTCAATAATATATTGTACAATCTCGTCCATCTATTTATCCTTAATCCTTTATCAATCCTTCATCCTTTATCCTTTATCCTTAATCCTCATTCCTCACTCACGATTTCCCACTCGTACATTTTCTGTTCGAGGGCGTGTTTGATATGTTCGTATTTGGCGAAGTTCTCTTGTGTTTGGTTAGTGGGGTCATTGAGGCTTTGCTCCATGGTTTTTTGCTGTTCTTCCAACTGAGCAATCTGTGCCTCTATTTCGGCGATCTGTTTCTCTTTTTTTCGTTTGGCTGCGGCTTGGGCTTTCTGGGCTTCGTAGTCTTGCTTCGAGCCGGAATCTCCGGATTTTCCGGAATTTCCGGCTTTTTCGGGAGATTTCTCCAACTCTTGTAGAGAACTCATCTTTTTTCTGCGTAGGAAGTCGTAGATACCGCCGATGTGTTCGCGTACTTTGCCTCCACCGAATTCATACACTTTTTGTACAAGTCCATCGAGGAAATCTCGGTCGTGGCTGACGCAGATCACTGTTCCGTCAAAGTCTTGCAGTGCTTGTTTGAGTACATCTTTTGAAGGCATGTCAAGGTGGTTGGTAGGCTCGTCAAGGATGAGTAGGTTACAAGGTTCGAGAAGTAGTCGTATCATCGCTAAGCGGCTGCGTTCGCCCCCGCTAAGCACTTTGACTTTCTTGTCGGAGGCTTCGCCGCCGAACATGAAAGCACCTAAGATATCGCGAATCTTAGTCCGTATATCGCCTACGGCGACGCGGTCGATGGTATCAAAAACGGTTTGTGTTTCGTCTAAGAGAGAGGCTTGGTTTTGGGCAAAATAGCCAATCTTGACATTATGTCCAATCTTGAGTAGTCCTTCGTAATCGAGTTGGCTCATGATACAGCGAACGAGGGTGGTTTTCCCTTCTCCGTTTTTCCCGACAAATGCCACTTTCTCTCCACGTCGAATGGTGAGGTTAACGTCTTCAATGACGGTGTGGTCGCCAAAGGCTTTGGTGAGGTCTTGGATGATGACAGGGAAGTCTCCACTGCGTGGAGCAGGCGGAAAACGCAGGTTGAGTCGCGAGGTGTCTTCGAGGTCCACTTCGAGGCGTTCGAGTTTGTCGAGTTGTTTGATACGCGATTGCACTTGTACGGCTTTGGTAGCTTTATAGCGGAAACGTTCGATAAAATCTTCCGTCTCTTGAATCATTTTTTGTTGATTGAGGTAAGCGCGTACTTGTTGGTCGTGTCGTTCTTGGCGAAGGGCAACGAACTTAGAATAGGGCACATTATAATCGTAGATCCGTCCAAGGGTAATCTCGATGGTTCGGTGGGTGATGTTATCAATAAAAGCGCGGTCGTGACTGACTACGATGACGGTCATATTGCTGGCATTGATAAAATCTTCGAGCCATTGGATGGACTCAATATCGAGGTGGTTGGTAGGCTCATCTAAGAGGAGCAGATCGGGGTGTTGAAGTAGAATTTTGGCCAATTCGATACGCATTCGCCAACCGCCGGAGAATTCTGTACAAGGGCGGTTGAAGTCCTTGCGCTCAAACCCAAGACCGATGATCGTGCGGTCCATTTCTGCAATGAAACGAGCTTGGTCTTCTCCTTTGAAGATGGTCATCACTTCTTCTTGGAGGGTGTTGCCGTCTTTATGGAGCATCACCTGCGGAAGGTATCCGATGGTGAGGTCGTTATCCCGTGCGATAGTACCCGACGTAGGGGTATATTCCCCTGCAATGAGGCGGAGAAGGGTGGTTTTGCCTGCTCCGTTCTTGCCGACCAAGGCGATGCGGTCTTTCTTGTTGACGAGGAAAGAGATATCGTTGAGGATAGGTCGTGCCGAAAACTCTATGCTAAGATGTTCGATGGAGAGCATACGTTATTGTATTGGTTGTGGATAAAGCGTTTTTATAAACTGTCCCGTGTAACTTTGTTGGCATTGTGCGAGTTGTTCGGGAGTGCCTTCAAAGATGATATATCCTCCCTCTTCTCCGCCTTCGGGTCCGAGGTCAATGATGTGGTCGGCAGCGAGGATAATGTGGGGATTATGCTCAATGATGATGAGTGTGTGTCCTTTGCTCAATAGCGAGTTAAAGGCTTTAAGGAGGGTTTGTATATCTTTGCTGTGTAGTCCTGTAGTGGGTTCGTCAAAAATAAAAAGAGTGGTCGGTTGCGATTCTTGTGAGAGGAAGCCAGCCAGTTTGACGCGTTGTGCTTCTCCTCCGGAGAGGGTGGAGGAGGATTGTCCGAGTTGGATATAACCTAATCCGACCTCTTGCAAGGGGCGTAAGCGTTGTACGATTTTCTTACATTGCGGGTCTTGTTCAAAGAACTCGATGGCTTGATCCACCGTCATTTGTAAGATGTCGTAGATGGATTGTTCGCGGTAATGAACGTCTAAGATATCCTGTTTATATCGTTTGCCGTGGCATTGTTCGCATTCGAGTACGAGGTCTGCCATGAACTGCATTTGTATGGTGACAACCCCTTCTCCTTGACATTGTTCGCAACGTCCGCCGGGGGTGTTGAACGAGAAATGAGTAGGCGTATATTCCATTTGTTGAGCGAGGGGTTGCTCGGCAAAGAGTTTGCGTATCTCGTCAAAAGCTTTGAGGTAGGTAACAGGGTTAGAGCGAGAGGATTTGCTGAGGGGGTTTTGATCTACAAACTCCACGTTTTTAATAAGATGGGTACTGCCATCTATATGGCGATAGTTGCCTATGTTTTCCGCTACGCCGCCATACAGACTGCATAGAGCAGGATAGAGCACGCGACTGACGAGGGAGGACTTACCGCTCCCGCTGACACCGGTGATGACGGTCATCACATTGAGTGGAAAACGAACGGTTAGGTCTTTGAGGTTGTTTTCGCAAGCTCCGTTGACTTCAATGTAGTTGTTCCACGGACGGCGGAAAGAGGGTATCTGCCACATACTGTCGAGAGTGCGTGGTTTGCCACAGTAGGTTATCTGTCCTCCATGACGTCCGGCTTTAGGACCTATTTCTATGATTGTATCTGCGGCTTGGATGATTTCTTCATCATGTTCGACGACGACGATGGTGTTGCCGAGGTCGCGTAGATCCTTGAGTACGTGGATAAGTCGATGGGTGTCACGAGCGTGGAGACCGATGCTCGGTTCGTCAAGGACGTAAAGGGAACCTACGAGGCTGCTGCCTAACGACTTGGCAAGGTTGATGCGTTGGCTTTCTCCGCCACTGAGGCTATTGCTCATGCGATTGAGAGTGAGATAGTTCAGTCCTACCTCCTCCATAAACTGTAAGCGCGAAGAGATCTCTTTGAGCAGCGGTGCTGCGGTGAGTTGTTCGGTTGGAGTTAGGGGGAGTTGTTGAAACCAAGGTTGGAGGTCTTTGATAGGCATTTGTACCACTTGTTGGATATTTTTGCCGTTGATATAAACGTACTCGCTCTCTTTGCGAAGTCTCAATCCGCGGCATTCGGGGCAGATCGTTTTGCCTTTGTAGCGTGATAGAATAACGCGGTATTGGAGTTTTTTGTATTGTTCTTTTTCTAAGACTTGGAAGAACTCGTTGAGTCCTTTGAAGTATTCGTTGCCTTTCCAGAGGAGTATTTTCTGTTCCTCAGAGAGTTGGTAGAAAGGGGTATGGATAGGGAAGTCAAACTTAGAAGCATTATAGATGAGGTCATCTAACCATGGTTTCATGTTTTCGCTTTTCCAACAAGCGAGGGCGCCATCATAGATGGACATTGTTTTGTCGGGAACGACGAGGTTGGGGTCGATACCTGCTACAAATCCCTGTCCATGGCAACAAGGGCACGCCCCTATGGGGCTATTGAAGTCGAACAGGTGTTCGCAGGGTTCCATAAACTTAATTCCATCGCGCTCGAAGTGGTTAGAGAAGGTTGTCAGTTGTTCGTTAGCCACCAGACAGCAGGTGCCCTCTCCCTCGAAGAAGGCTGTTTGCACAGAGTCGGCAAAACGGCTAAGGGTGTCGGGCGTTTGGTTGCTGACTAATCGGTCAATGAGTAAGTAGATGGGGGTATCTATTTGTTGGGGAAGTTCGTCGGTGTCGAGGCGTATTACTTGGTGATTGATCCATAGGCGAGATAGTCCTTCATCTAACCATTGTTGTTTTTTTTTCTCAATGGCCATCGCGGTCAAGTGGGTAGGTGCTAACAAGAATGTTTTTGTTCCTTCGGGCAGTTGTTTGAAGGCATTGACCACATCTTGCACGGATTGTCTTTTCACTTCCTCGTGACTAATGGGCGAAAGGGTGTGTCCCACGCGTGCGAAAAGCAGTTTAAGGTAGTCGTATATCTCGGTGACAGTACCCACAGTAGAACGCGGGTTGCGGGAAGTTACTTTTTGTTGGATAGCGATGGCAGGAGGTATCCCTTCTATCTTTTCCACATCGGGTTTTTGCATTCGTCCAAGGAACTGACGGGCGTAGGCACTAAGGCTTTCTACGTAACGCCGTTGTCCTTCGGCATAGAGGGTATCAAAGGCAAGAGAAGACTTGCCACTGCCACTCACACCGGTGATAACCACGAGTTCGTTACGTGGGATATCAACCGTCACATTTTGTAGGTTATGCGTGCGGGCTGATTCGATATGGATAACCTCTTCTTCGTTCATCGCGTATATTGGTGCACGAGTTGATCAATGGTTTGTTTGACTTGTGGGTTGTTCATATCTTGCCATTCGGGGGGGAGAACAGGAATGCGTATTTCTTTTCCCATGGGTAAATCATTGGGGTTGGGATATTGATTCTTATTGGCTTCGTAGATAAACACCCACAGGTCTGTTTGTCCATAGTATTTGCGTGCCAGATAAGCAAGACGACAACCCTGTTGAAGGGTTTCTGTAGCCATAAACTCCGTGTAAACACGTTCTGCAGGAATACCTTCTACAATGGTTGGTTCGGCAATTTCCTCTACGACAGGTTCTTTGTTTTCCTTTATGGTGGGTTCCTCGTTTTCCTTTATGGTGGGTTCCTCGTTTTGCTCTATGGTAGGTTGGGTTGTTGTCACCTTTTCTACGCTGTTCATTTGTTCATTGATCCAACTTCGAATACCACTCTTAGCAATGAAGAAACAGCCAACGAGTAGGAGAATAATAATGCTTAGGGTGATAAGCAAGTCGCGCAAGAAATGGAATGCCGATTGTTGTTTCTCAATCGTTTTTATCTTTGCTTCGGGAGAAATGGTTTCTTCTATGGCTGGCTTTGGTTCTGTGGGTTGTTTGGGTAAGGAGATATTTATTTCGTTGTTGATGATAGAAACAATCTCCTCAGCCTGTTTGCCAAGCCGTTGTAGGGGAGAATCTTCTTCGGTGGGTGCCGTGGGTGTACCCGATTGTATCAGTTCTTTGACTCCTATTTCGGGTAGGAACGTGACTTTGTTGTATCCGGGGATGATGATGGCTTTGCCGGTGGTGACATCGACACTTTTGCGAGGTGCTATTTCCTGCAAGCGGAAGATTCCCAGTCCGGTAATGCGCACCTGTCGGTCCTCTTTGAGTCCGTTTTGTATTTGCGTGATGAGGGCATTAAGGAAAGAGGCGGTTTCTTTTTCAGAGGAACCTGCATGGGAGGCGATGGCTTTCCTAAGTTCTATCCAAGTGAGTTTATTCATTGTTATTGAGTTGCTTCATATCTTGTTTAAGGGACACTGTGGGTCGGAAACTGAGTAGTCGTTTCCGTGGGGAGGTTACTTTTTGCCCTGATTTAGGCAGGGTAATAACCCGTTCGGGGCGCTCTTTTATCTCCATAGTGCCTAAGTTTTGCAGTTGTACCGTCTTGCCTTCCATAAGGGAAGATAGGATGACGTGAATGGAAGCGTCCAAGAGTTCTTCGGTGCGTTTTTTAGTCGTCTGCGTCTGCTGTGCGATGTTGTTGATCAAGTCTTTGGTTAACATATTGCGTATAAATCAAATTCTTCTGTTTTGGTGATGGTGACATTGTAGAACTGTCCAATATGGAGTTTTTTCTGTGTGGAGATGAGTATTTCGCAATCCACTTCGGGACTATCCCATTGGCTACGTCCGATATAGTAGTCTCCTTCTTTGCGGTCAATGACAACGGAAATGACTTGTCCTATTTGGTTACTTAATAGTTGAGCCGATATCTGTTGTTGGATAGCCATCAGTTCTTCTTGTCGGGCTTGTTTGATGGTTTCGGGAATATCATCTTTGTAATGGATATTGGCGTAAGTACCTTCCTCGTCGGAGTAGGTAAACGTTCCTAAACGTTCAAACCGCATCTTGCTTATCCATTGCTTAAGGGTAGCAAAATCTTCCTCTGTCTCTCCCGGGTGTCCCACCATGATGGTGGTACGGATGCAGATACCCGGCACCTCGCGACGGATACGTTCGATGAGGGCGTCTTGTTCTGCGGCGGTGATGTGCCGCTTCATGAGCGAAAGTACATGGTCGGTACAATGTTGCAAGGCGATATCGAGGTACTTGCATACATTTGGGTGTTTCGCCATGACGGGTAGGATATCGTAAGGGAAGTCGGTGGGGTAGGCATAGTGTAAGCGTATCCAACGCACTCCCGGTATTTGGGCCATTTGGTCTATGAGGTGGGGCAAACGATGTTGATGTCCCGCTAAGTCTAATCCGTATGACGACAGGTCTTGGGCGATGATGTTAAACTCTTTGACTCCTTGTTGGGATAGGGTTTGGACCTCTTGTAGGATCTCTGTTTCCGGTCTTGAGGTGTGTGGACCGGTAATGAGGGGAATAGCACAATACGAACACCTGCGGTTACAACCCTCTGATATTTTTATATAGGTGTAGTGGTTGGGGGTGGTCAACTTGCGATTAACCGGATATTCCGGATATTCCGGATTTTCCGGAGATATATCTCTCAACTCTAAACTCTCAACTCTCAACTCTTTGGCAAGTTCCATGAAATCGAACTTGCCAAACCAGCCATCCACTTCGGGAATTTCTTTTTCGAGTTCTTTGAGATAGCGTTGGCTGAGACAACCCATGACGAAGAGTTTTTTGAGTTTGCCTTGTTGTTTGCGTGTTACGAGTTGGAGGATGGTCTGGATGCTTTCCTCTTTGGCATCGCCAATGAACCCGCAGGTATTGACAATCGCTATCTCGCCCGATAGGCGCGACGGGTCATGACGGCATGTCCACCCTTGGGCTTCCAATGCTCCCATCAATCGTTCGGTATCCACCAAGTTCTTCGAACAACCAAGGCTGATTATGTCAATGGATTTCTCTTTCAACTTTCAACTTTTAAACTAGACGGCTTCTCTAAACTCTAAACTCTCAACTCTAAACTAGTTCCCTAGCTCGCTATGGAACTTGATGCGTACGAGACGAACGTGCAGTTCGTCGTAGTAGTCATAGCCGAGTTCTTCCATAGCTGCTTTGATATTGTCGTTATCGGCACTCTTAAAATATTCGTATATATCGTCTAATTCGTCGGGATCGACCACTTCGTTGATGAAATAGTTGATGTTGAGTTTAGTACCGCTATAGACGATAGCTTCGATTTCTTCGAGCATTTCTTCCATAGACATTCCCATGGATTCGGCAAGGTCGTCTAAGGCAACGCGTCGGTCAATGGCTTGGATGATACTGATTTTGCGGGTAGAGTCTTTGGCTACGGTTCTTACGCGTAGGTCTTCGGGACGGATAATCTCGTTTTCTTCGACATATTCTTTGATGATACGAATAAACTCATCTCCATAGCGTTTGGCTTTACCGGCTCCCACACCCGGGATATTTTGCAGTTCCTCTATCGTGATGGGGTAGGTGGTGGCCATAGCCTCTAAGGATGGGTCTTGGAAGATAACGAATGGTGGCACATCCATTTGTTTGCTGAGTTTTTTTCTGACATCTTTAAGGATGGAGAAGAGCACATCATCAGCAGCGGCACAAGTGATACCGCCTACAGGTTCTATTATTTCGTCGTCATCTTCGTCATGAACCTCGATAGGTACCTCAAATTTGCCACCTCGTTTGAGGAATTTCTTTCCTTCGGGCGTCACTTTGAGGTCTCCGTAAGACTCAATATCTTTTTGGATGTAACCCGCTAACATAGCTTGACGAAGGATGGCATAGAGGGTACTCTCTTCTTCATCTTTGGCGATACCGAAATTCTCCAGTCCATCGTGGTGATAACTGATGACAGTAGAGGTCTCGTTGCCATGAAGGATATCGACGATGTGTTCGGCTTTGAATTTCTCGTTGAGTTGGAGGATGGTTTCCAAAGCGATTTGGAGCAGTTCGGTACTATCTACCATGCGATAGGTCTTGCGGCAGTTATCGCAGCAACCGCAGTTCTCTTCTTCGTATTCTTCGCCAAAATAGTGGAGTAGTAGTTTTCTACGGCAGATAGAAGACTCTGCATATTGCTGTGTCTCAAAGAGGAGTAGATTACCTATTTCTTGTTCGGAGATAGGTTTATCCCGTTGAAATTTGCGTAAGCGGTCAATATCTTTGGTGCTGTAGTAGCAGATACATTGTCCTTCGCCTCCATCGCGTCCTGCGCGACCGGTTTCTTGGTAGTAGCCTTCTAATGATTTTGGGATATCGTAGTGTACCACAAAACGTACATCGGGTTTATCAATACCCATACCAAAAGCGATGGTGGCGACAATGACTTGACATTTCTCCATGAGGAACGCGTCTTGGTTCTGTGTGCGTGTGGCGGCATCCATCCCGGCGTGGTAAGGGAGGGCGGAGATATTGTTTAGTTGCAGTGTTTGCGCTAAGTCTTCGACTTCTTTGCGTGCAAGACAATAGATAATACCCGACTTGCCACTCATGGAACGGATGTAGCGGATAAGGTCTTTCTCTACATTCTCCGTTTTTGGCCTTACTTCGTAATAGAGGTTAGGACGATTGAAGGAGGACTTAAAGACGGTAGCATCCATCATTTCCAAGTTTTTTTGGATGTCGTGTTGTACTTTAGGAGTGGCGGTTGCGGTGAGGGCAATGATGGGGGCCTTGCCGATGCGCTCCACCATAGAGCGTATTTGTCTGTATTCAGGGCGGAAGTCGTGTCCCCATTCGGAGATACAGTGCGCTTCATCCACAGCATAGAAGGCTATTTTTACGCCTCGCAGGAAGTCTATGTTTTCCGATTTTTGTAACGATTCGGGGGCAAGGTATAGTAGTTTGGTTTTGCCTTCTAACACATCACTTTTTACGGCATTGATTTCCTGTCGTGAGAGGGATGAGTTGATGAAGTGAGCCACACCATCCTCTTCCGAGTAGTTACGCATCGCATCCACTTGGTTTTTCATCAAGGCGATGAGAGGGGATACGACGATGGCGAGACCTTCCATGATGAGGGAGGGTAATTGATAACAAAGTGACTTACCCCCTCCGGTAGGCATAAGCACAAACGTGTCTTTTCCGTCCATGAGGTTGCAGATGATTGCCTCCTGATTTCCTTTGAAGGAGTCAAACCCAAAATTATGCTGCAAGGCAGCAATTAGTTCTTCGTGTCTTGTCATTATTTTTTATAAACGCATTAAGTGGGTGCAAAGGTAATCAATTTTTTTGATATGTGCAAGTAATTTGTGTTTTTTTTGTGTTTTTTTGATTTTGTCTTCTCGAATAAAGGGAAATGAATACCAAAAAACAGTTAAAAAAATACAAAAAAAGCCACAAAAATTACATTTTTGTTGTAAAAAATACAAAAAAAGTTGCACGAATAATTTTTTTTTTGTAATTTTGCAGTCGCTTAAGCTTAAAATATACGTATGGAAAAACGAAACTTGTCTTTTGGACAGCTTTTTAACCTTTCTTTTGGCTTCTTTGGCGTTCAGATTGCCTACGCTTTGCAGAGTGCCAATATTTCCCGAATTTTTGCCACATTAGGCGCTGACCCTCACCAGTTATCCTTCTTCTGGATACTGCCCCCGCTAATGGGAATGATTGTTCAGCCTCTGATTGGTAAGTTTAGTGACAAGACTTGGTGTAAGTTAGGTCGCCGTAAACCCTATCTGTTGGTAGGTGCGCTGATTGCCGTTGCGGTGATGGTGCTGCTGCCCAATGCCGGTAACTTCACGTTTGCGCAGAGTGCCTTCTTAGGTTTGAATGCCGCGATGTGGTTTGGGTTGTTCAGTCTTATGTTCCTTGATACAAGCATCAATATCGCTATGCAGCCGTTTAAGATGATGGTGGGCGACATGGTCAACGAGGAGCAGAAGGGTACGGCATACGCTATCCAATCGTCTCTTTGCAACGCCGGTTCGGTAGTAGGATACTTGTTCCCGATTTTCTTCACGTGGATTGGTATTGCTAATACGGCACCGGAGGGTGTTATTCCTGATAGCGTGAAATGGAGTTTCTATGTAGGTGCGGCTATCTTGATGATTTGCTGCCTCTATACGTTCGTCACGGTGAAGGAGATGAACCCCGAGGAATATGCTAAATTTCATGGTATAACCGGACAGTCCGGAAATTCCGGAGATTCCGGAAAGAAGGAGGAGCCGAGTTTCATTAAACTGCTTATCAATGCGCCGAGTACGTTCTGGACGGTTGGACTAGTTCAGTTCTTCTGCTGGGCAGCGTTCTTGTTTATGTGGAACTATTCCAATGGTGCGGTTGCTACAACGTGTTTTAATTGGGATGGTATTAGGGCTGCGGCTGAGGAGTATCAAAATGGCTGTGACTGGGTGAGCGTTATGTTTGCCGTACAGGCAGTAGGCTCGCTCTTGTGGGCAATGGTGCTGCCGTTGTTGGAAAAACGCTTTGGAAACAAAGGTTCTTACGCTATCTCGCTGATTGTAGGTGCAATCGGTTTTGCGTCGATATGTATGGTGCATAATCAGTATGTGCTTATCGTTAGTTACGCTCTCGTAGGTGCGGCTTGGGCAGCGATGTTGGCTTTGCCGTTCACTATCTTGA
>JAZLHD010000091.1:0-1069 GCA_045616645.1 Paludibacteraceae bacterium | reverse complement strand
TTCATAAAACAGAAAAACTAAAAGTTAGACATAAATGTAAAATTCAAACATAAACTCAGACATAACCCCAAATAGACTCAAACATAAACTTCAATACAGACTATGTGAACGTCCGTTGTGGATTCAAGCGAGTGGTAACGCCCCGTTTGTTTCTGCAACGGACGTTTTTCGTTTGCGCGATTCGTAGCGACTCGAAACGTTACGCAAGGTTACGCCTGCAGATTCTTTCTCTCGCCCACAATCCTCCCGGCATAAGCCATGGCACGAGCAATAAGGTCATCAACCGATTCGTCATCACGGACAACCATGTAGCCGCCATGCTTGCGGATTGAGGGATGCCGGCAACATCACGAGCCACGAACCAGGGCGTGCCGTTCTCATCTGTATGAGTACGCACGTTGCCAAACTCAGTATTGGCGAAAATGGACAATGAATACCCGATAAGATATTAATGGACTATGAAATTTTGCGAGAATATCTTGGGTTTTCCATGTTGTCTATTACGCTCTTGTCGTAATACACACGATTCTCCTTGTGAATAGGTGTGATGATACCCTTGTTCTGATAGGTACACAAGGTTCCGGTAGTCACGCCCCATTTGCGAGCAAGTTCGCTTGGGGTGTAGTATGCTTCGAAAGCCGTCTTGCCATGAGGGTTGTTTTCCTCATCCTTAAGTTCCTTGATTGCTCGTTTTACCTCCTGGTTGATTAGGTCGCTGAGAGCATCCATACTAATTACTACCAGACCTACATTCTGGACATTTGTGGGTGCAGACATGGGATTAGGCTCCTGATTCTGCAAAAAACTATTACTTCTCATACTTAATAATGACTAATTTTGTAAGTTAAACATCTATATCAAAATGCGCATGCATCAATGATTTTCGCTTGCAAAGTTACCACCATTAAGTAGTGGTTAGAAGTAAAAAGGGCTCAGTGGAAATTTAGTGGGGGTAAGCATAAATCATAGCAAGTCTGTATAGGAAGAACTTTTCATCGACAATGCCCCTTAGCGAAGCTCTGAAAGCCTTGATCTTTGCATTGAATGATTCAGCAGCAGCGTTTGAAGA
>JAZLHD010000090.1:0-1305 GCA_045616645.1 Paludibacteraceae bacterium | reverse complement strand
ATACAACAAAAATTTGGAATGAGCAAATAATTTGGGCACAAATTTGATTTTTTAATCAAATAATAGTACTTTTGAGATATATTTTGGGAGCTTGCTCATGAAAATATATAACAATAAGGAGTATTAGGAGGCAGTAGCCGTTGTGCCCAAATCTTGGCTCATTTTAATAAACGCGCGAACGTACATTCGAGGTGGGCGAGCCCAGCGAGGTCGGTGCCCTCGAAGTACAACTTTTTTTTGATATATGCAAATTTATTTGCGATTTTTAGTTATTTTTAGTGTTTCTTTTGAGGGACGCAGGGGCGATAGGGACGATACTTCTAAATATACACCTACGCGCGGGTGGGGTTATAAAAACCATACGTCCCTACCGTCCCTGCGTCCCTATCGTTCGTTAAATCGTGGCGGGGATTTGTTGAGGGTTCGTCAGTCCTATGATGCTCCGTAGATGCTCCGTAGATGCTGCGCTAAGGAAGCACCGCACACAGTGTCTTAGTCAAGCCCACGCAGGTCCCACGGCTGTCCTATGACGCTACGGGGGTGCTATGGGTGATGAAAGCTTCACCACACACCCCCAGCAGAGCGCGGACGCGGATAGTTATTTAAGAATAAACGATATCTGTCAATATCTGGCGTGTGCCTTCTTGATGCAGTTCGGGAGTGTTTATCCGGATATCGCAATCAATAACATAAATCGCGCCATTCTTAGAGCGGATTACATTTTCATCATGCAAATCACTTAGATATATAGAAGGAGTGGCATACGTCCAATTTCGGGGATTCATAAGTTTAAATCCTAATGATTCAGCAAAATTCTGTATCTCGGATTCCGTCATTGGACTGCCAGCAATAAACGGCTGCTCTGCGACTATTTGGAATTCGCCTTGACTATTTCTTCCAAATCCAATTACACGCAAACGCGTTTCGGGGAAATATGCGTTGTGCAAACTAATTCTATCGAGAGCAAGGATAGGCTGGATATAGTAATCAAGACCAATTACCTTAAGGAGAGATGTCCTATTATAAAACACATGTGCCTCACCGCCCTCAGCAACTTGCTCGCCGCATAATTGGGTTAATTCTTTTTCCGGATTGGCAATCCAACAGCCCACTTGTTTAGCCCAATGCTCTATACTAATTGATTGCGCCTCTGCGCATTGCTGTTCGATTTTGAAATCGCTGATTGGTGGAATAACGCCACTTGTTCTAAAACTTGCTGCCGCGAGTAAGGATGCAATAACATGCGTTGCGCCTCCCGTTGCGCAGCCATACTGTTCAGACGGTGAAAATCGTTTATAAACAATC
>JAZLHD010000089.1:0-12473 GCA_045616645.1 Paludibacteraceae bacterium | reverse complement strand
AGGGATTGCTTCGCGATTGGCAGAGGCTATCTGGTTGTAAGCGTCTGCGGCGTGAAGGAGGAGTTTGGTACCGATGACCATAGCGGTTTGGAAGTCGGAATCCGAACAGATGATGGGTTCCGGATAGTCAGGAACGCTACGTTCGACCGGATATTGACGCAAGGCGGTGAGTATTGCCGCTATCCTCATCACGTTAATACCATTTCTCACTACACTCGCGTGGAAGCCGTCGCCCAACACGCGCACGTATTCCTTATACTCTTTCTCCATCACCTGACCCAGCATGTCCTTCTGTTCGGTGGTGTGAGCCACGCTGAGGAGGTCTTGCAATAACTGAGGCAGTGCCTCGATGTTGAGGTGCGACGTGATCTGTAAGTCGTCACACTCGGTCAAATGGATGTTGTTTTGTACCATAAAATTTAGGTTTAATAGGTTAATAAATAAAAAAAATCTCTGCATCGAAATTCAGTGCAAAGATAATACCAAAAAGAGAGAAAAAAAAGAGGAGAAGCAGGACACCTGAGGTGACACCCAAATCACCTATTCGTCGAAGAGTGCGTCAATCAATTCAGAATGAGCAGGTTTGCCGTTATTGTTGCAAAAGATGTCGTAGTTGATTTTTTCCAATCGCGTCTCATTGAAGAGTTTGCATAGTTCGTCATTTGGCAGTTTGTCAGTCTTGTTTTGGCAGTAGATCCTGCCAAGCAGATAGACGAGTTGGGTCTTGTTGCAGTTTTCCGGCACGCGACGGAGTCCGTTTTCGGTCGTGACGATAAGGTTAGCATCAATGGCTTTTTGCAGATATTTCTGCGCACGTTCTGTATCCAACGCCTTCGGCAATGTCAGCGGATGGAGTTGCTGAAGTGCCTCTAATTGTTTAGCTAATGTAGATAGTTGGGTATTGTACTCCTTCATCATCTTATGGAAGCGGAAACCTAACCATACCAAAGCGCCTATATAGATAAGGGCAATAAGGATATACAGCGACTGATTGATAGCGTTTTGATGCCCGATATATTGCGAGACGCTATATAGTTCTTGGTTAGGAAATTGCTCTTGTAGGATTTGGAAGATTTGTTCTATTTGGATGGCGTTTTGGAAGATTGCAACACCCAAAAGGAACAACCCTAAAAACATCACAAAAGTAAATGTCTTAAGGCTCATCATGATTTTTGTCCGCTGCATGGACAATGAATATTCGTCTTGTTTTTCCATAATAGAGTGCTAAAATTCACGTGCAAAGGTACGATTTTTTTCTGATATGTGCAAATATTTTTGCAAAAATGCACAAAAAGCGCACTTTATAGCAATCCCGTCATATACAAAGGTAGGTAACGAACACCGTCTTTTAGTTCTAAGTCGCCACTATGAAGTACAGTAGGAAACGTAATTTGTTCCGCATACTTCTTGACACATTTATTGAGGGATGAAAGCGTATAGTTTCTTCCACTCTTTACTTCGATGGGGATAATATTATGTCGCGAGGTGATGACTCCTTTTTGTATTAAAAAATCTATCTCCATTCTTTCATCTGCGTCTTCTCGATTGTTGCTACTAAAGAAAAATAATTTGTTACCAGCTGCACGAAGCAATTGTGCAACTACATTCTCCACCAACATTCCTTCGTTTACCTCCAATTTATCAAACATCAATTTTTGATATAATTCTTGACTAACAATCCCTCGCGCATCAAACGCATGTGAGATTAACAAGCCGGTATCTCCCATATAGCACTTTACAGAACTGCGATCCTCGTTTAATCGAAGCCCAATATTAGGTGCCGTTGTATTATAACATACGTTAATGATTTTTGCATCATCCAGCCATAAAAAGGCATCTGCGTATGTCCTCATTCGCGCACCCTCTTTTAGTGAGGATAAGACAAATTTTTTCTCGTGTTTTTGTAATTGTCCCGGAATCTCTTCATAAACGGCTGTCACGCGCATTTCTAATCTTAAGGCATATTTCTTAATATCATCATGATAGAGTTTTAATATACGACGTTTAACGACATCCACTTTTTGAAAATCCTTACTCTCCACATAAGACAAAACAGCCTGTGGCATACCTCCCACTATCATATATTCTCGGAAATATCGCATCGCTTCTCTATGAAAATCTCCCATTGGTATTCCTTTTGAGAAATGTTGTTCTATTGCTGGCCACATCATTTCATTACCCATCGCCCACAAAAACTCTTCAAAATCAAGAGGAAACATCTCTAAACGATCTTCTTCAGAAGGGATTAAAATGTTTTCTACATTATGTTTTATGCTAATAAGTGAGCCTGTTTCCAAATAATCAAATCTACCATCTTCAACTAAGGCTTTTAGAGCCTCTCTCGCACGAGGACACTTCTGCACCTCGTCAAAAATAATGAGAGACTGTCGAGGGGTTAATTGTTTCTTATAATGTAATTGTAAGTTTTGGAGCAAGGTATCAATATCTTCTAAATAGTCGTCAAACCACGATTTAACTATATTAGGAGCTTTTGAAAAATCAATCAAGATATATGATTTATACTCGTTTTTTGCGAAAAGAGTTGCAATGTGGCTTTTGCCAATACGACGTGCACCTTCAATCAAAAGAGCACTTGTCCCCTGAGAGGTCTCTTTCCAATTGACTAATTTGTTGTAAATCTTTCTCTTAAGTTCCATAATCGTGTGTGTGTTTTTATATTTAACCAGCCCGTGCTTTTGCACGTTTTCTTGATTTTATAAGAATGTGGAATTACACATTTTCAAGATTTTTTATTTCACGCTGCAAAGGTACAACAAAAATTTGGTATGAGCAAATTTAAGAGCAAAAAAATAAAAATTATTTTATTATTGAGTGTTTTTTAGGTAGAATATGGGAGTTTACTCACGATAGACTACCGAAAAACAGTCAATGAGAGGCTTTAGCCTTTTTGCTCGTAATTGGCTCATATTAATAAACGTGCGACCGTACATTGGGGGGCATGGTGTCCCCCGCCAAACGGGGGAAACAGTATCTAGCGAAAAGGGGCACTTCTTACTATTCAGCGGCAGGCAGCTTGCCCAAGGTACAACTTTTTTTTGATATGTGCAAATATTTTTGCGTTTTTATTTGCAAACACAAGCAATCACACGAGAAATAGGAAAACGCGGATCAATCAGTGGATGCTTAACCCAAGTACATAAATATGCCGTAAGCAGTTTTAAACGATGTAGGATCCACCATCCTACCGAATGGTGGCTCCTAGATGCCGAGCAAAAAGACAACCGACGATAATAAATAGCCGAATCTGATGCAAAATGAATATCCTTCACTCTATGTGCTAATTGTGCCATAAACAGCGAATCCTCTCCCTCTGCAAAGCGACAATCAAAGCGTGTAGTGGAAATTACCTCTTTCGGTAATAACTTACAACACGAAGTAGAGAAATAGCTGCGAGCTGACCATAAAGAAGCATGAGTATCCTTGTTGCGGATATAACTATCGTGCAGGTAATCGGTAGAAAGAGCCTTTGTTGTAGGATGGACGCATTGTACATCACAACAAACGATAGCATTAGGAGAAACGAGTTTGCTCATCTCTGCTAAGGCAACAGCAGACAGCCAATCGTCATCATCTACAAAGGTAATATACTCTCCTCTTGCAGCTTCAATGGCGATATTACGCGCATTACTAACCCCCGAGGTATCGGTTTGGAAAAAACGCACTTGTATATCCTTCATCTCCTTATCGATAAAGGTTTGTATCTCTGTTTGCCAAGGCTCTGCACAACCATTAAGGACAATAATCACTTCCATTTGTGATTTATCGATTGTTTGGTTCGCCACCGAGCGCAAACATTGCCACAAGTAGTCCTTTGGGCGATAAGTTGGTATGATTACGGAAATACCCATTCTTTCTCTATCTTTTTATAATGTCTAACCAAGCACGACCATATTTCTCATCCGGTTCCAAATAATTACCTTCTGCCCACTCGTTCCACGACTTGATAACGATAATTTGGTGCTCGGGTTGTTTATTAGCAACGATCTGCAAGGCTTGTTTTAAGTGCTTTCCCCATTTCTCGGGTGTGGCGTTCAGATACACACCATCCGCCTTCCCCACCCTTGCTGTGCGGTCCCATTGAGGCATGACGGTCGGGAAGACATTCTCCTGTTTATCCTCAGGAGCGAAGAATCCGGTTACCGTCTTTTCGTAGTCATAATTCTCGCTATTCATCAAGTGCAAGCGCATGAGCAATTTATTGATTAAGCTCCGCCATTTGCCCACATAGAGCAATTCTCCTCTCCGTTTACCAAACGTATTGACGGCATCAAAACCCAACGATAGTGCAAAGTTGATGAGCGATTGGCTCGATTGTAGATTAGGGACACAAGTTCTGCCTGTTTGAGGATCAAAGGTTAAGGTAGAGGGCATCATTGCGACAAAATAGAAATCGGCTATGCCCTCTTTCTTGGCTAAGTCTCGCCACGTCTGCATAAATAACGGCACGTCCTTAAAACCGATACAATCGTAAATGAAGAACAATAATTTCCCCTCTACTTTCATGTATCGCGAGTCTTTGAAGGTAGATAATAAGGTATAAAAGTGTTCCGTATAATCCTCTATACCATTATATTCTTGCGCCATCAATACTTGTTCTTTTACCAATGCCGAAGACTTCTCCCAAGTCTTATTGCTCCAAGTATGATTTGCCCAACAAAGGCAGAACGGATAATCGGGTTTGCCACTCTCAACCACTTGCTGTAGGGGCTTTTCGAGCAGTTGTTTTCCTTTGCCTTGCTCATCTAATCCAAACCAATAATGGTAATAACAGAAACCCTCTATACCCGCTTCACGAGCCAAGTCTGCTTGTTTTTGTTTTATATCGGCATCCAATAAGTTATAGTAGCCTAACTCTCCAGGCACCTTAGGTTGTTCGTGTCCTTTAAATGACGGTTTAGCACGACGAACGTTGGTCCATTCGGTGAACCCTTCTCCCCACCACTTGTCGTTCTCGGGAATAGTGTGGAACTGAGGCAAATATAGTGCTATCAATCTTGACATGATAACGTTGATTCTTTTGAAGTTTTATTTGGAAAATACTTCAACACAAAATACAATATAAATAACACCACAATTTTTAATCCTGCTGTATCTGCATAAGCGAATAAATAGAAACTCCCTTGCATACAAATACATACAACAAAATAAATAAGCAAGAGTTGATGAAATTTTATACTATTTTCTTTGGGTTTAGTCAATAACAAAATAAGTCCTGTAAATAGCAAAAAAATAAGGGGAGCAATATAAGGTCCGAAATCTAACGTGAAATCGCCTACAAAAGTATAGAAGATGTTATCATCCATCTTCAGATAATAGTATTTATCCCTTCTTTCCACATAATTGTTAGGCGTATTGGGATCTACCAATCGTTTCACTAAATTAAATGTTCGATCCCCATTGCGTATTCCCCCCGCATCTAAGCCATAATTATTAAAGTTAAGCGGTGCTTGACCGGCATAATAAACAACAGAAGCCATCGCACCACCTTCCCTATCTCCAAACCTACTTATCGTAATCGCCGCAATAGGAATAGTAACCATCGCAATTAGTATCAAACCGGCTCTATCCATCCATTTACGCAAGCGAGCAGAGAAATAAGAACGCATTAAGAAATAAGCGGTGACAAAAGTCATTAACGCAATAACCACATTTCCGCGTTCACCACTAAATATGGGAGTCAGTGTATAAAGAGCAGCAGATATAAATAGACATACGATTAGCCACCAACGTTTCTTGGGCAAGGATAAGTAGTAGAAAAGAAGTAAGATAGTTATATCTGAGAAGGCGTTAACCACAATAGAGGGTATATTTTCTATTCCCGAGCCGGAGTTTTCAGCCTCCAACATAGTTTCTAAATACTTGTCTTGCCCCGCCTCGGGATTCGTTAACAATTGAGTCAGACCTCCCTCTTGGAAGAGGCGATACAGAGAAGGAATATATAAGACGGAGAAAAAGATAATGAAGCACGCCGTAGCATTAAGAACAAACATATTCGGCTGTTCAATACTTGTTATCTGCTTACTATCAAACCGTATTACCGGAGATAGGGCTAACAGCAACATCAAGAACAGATAGACAAACGGGAAGAAACGCAGTGGTTCAAAATCATAATACACCGCAGGCATAGTATATAGCCAAATAGCGAAGCCGGCACTAATTAAATAGGACAGAATAATTATCCAACCGGCATCCAGATTCCGCTTGCGTCGCCAATAAATAGTAAACGTTACTACCCAAAGGAGAAAATATGTTACAATATACAAAATATCCATCACTTATATGCGTATCTTTGATAAGTAACGTAAGCGCATTCACATTTTTATTGTTGTTGACCCATTATCGTATATTTTTTTCCATTACGATGAATAAACAAACGCCCGTCTTGGATTATAACAAATGAATCATTTTTCCTCATATTCATATTTGTCAAATAAGTTTGTTCGCGAGAAGCCATCTTTTCGACTTCTATATCTAACCAATTTTTGCGATGCTGGAAATATTCTCGAATATAATGGATTGAGGAATCCATAGCACACAGTTCATTCGACCATCTTTTACGGTCTGCCTCAATAGAACTATCCATCGCTGCTTTCCAATCAGAACCAACAATATTATCCAACAAAACATAAATAGAATCAAAAACACTTTCTGCAATCGTTTGATACGTATCAACATAAGCGTTCTTAAACGAATCATTGTTTGGATTATTCAGTAACCGATGGTAGTACCATACACCTTCTGATATATGAATATTAGACCATTGATCGGATATTTGGAAATTCGTATCAAAATCCCATAATGGACCTCTTTGCACTAAACTATCTTTAGTAATATCGTTAATCATAAAATACTGATTAGATCCCGCATAATCGTACGTTCCTAATATATCTTGAGCTATTAACCATCTTGCCCAATTCTCGACATCAATATAGTGATTGTAAGTCCCGTCAATAATGGATTGTTCCATTTTAGTTAAATAACCACCTAATTGTTGCATTTGCTCATCTGTGACATCGTCCGAGTCCGGATGTTTGAAAGTGTATTTAAGTGGTACATCTTGAAATATAAGAGTTTCTACACTTTTATCTTCGTTCCACCAATACGGATCCAATTCCACTAAATAGCCGTTACTTTTATTTACATTTATTCGGCACGACTTATTCCGTGTGACTAATTCGGTGAGGACATAAAGCCCTCTATATTCACCATTCATAATCAAATTGACATATTGAAACGCGGGAGACCATGCATCAAGAACCAAACCACTTATTTTCATTCCTGTCAATATCTTTAACATAATGTGAGGCTCATCCCCATAAGACTCTCTAATAAGAGCCCACTCTTTATCTTGGAATGTATCATCTCCACGCCCCAACATATCGCCATCTGCTTGTAATTTAATCTTATACGCCTTTTTAGTAGAACGTCCACTCCAATTGCCACGAAGTTTGATGGTCATTCCACTCGTTTTTTTAACATACTCACCACTATTATACACTGTATCACCGACAGGAGATAAAACGAGGGCAGAGCCTTCAATCTTTGTCGCATTCGTAATGGTTCCACCCCAACACCCTTCCGGCGTTACCGCCTCATCAGCGGTAGGTTCTTCATGATTTTTTGTTTCAACCACTACTACAGGTATCCCCAACTGAAGAATACTGTCTTGCAATGAAATTTGTGCATAAAATACTGTTGGAAATAGCACTAACAATACTAAGATTCTAATTGATTTTTTCATTCTATTTATATTAACAAATTTACTCTTTTATGTACGCATACTTTTTCATCACTATCAATCGTACTATGTGCGCCAGCACCACTCCTCCTGTCAGAGCATAAGCAACAACCATAACAGATGCGCCATGCGCTAACAAGATCCAACTAACCGGCACCGACAAAAGAATGGACAGCTCTACCGGCAAATGATACTCCTTCACCTTGCCTGCCGCCTCTAAAACAGTAGTTATAGGTGTTGCCATAAGCAAAATAATAGCCAACAACAACATCCACCGCGAAAACGCAATCGTCAACGCATCCACCTCGCCTAACCACAACGTCAAGATCTCCGGCATCCAAATAGTTAATGGAATAGCGACCACTGCCAACAAGGCGATTACCACACCCGCAGAAAGCCAGAACAAACGTTTCGTCTCTTGATAATTTTGTTGCGCATAACTCATCATCATCTGCGGTCGAACGGCTACAAACACATTATTGCCCAACTGACTAACTGCAAAGTATATCTGCACCGCCACCGCAAAAGCGGCATTGGCTATCGGACCTACATAAGTATTGATAAGCAACGTGTTGCCCTGAATCATTGCTGCACCGGCTAAACTGCCGAACATCGTCCAACCTGAGAAAGACAATAGCGACTTATATTCCGACTTATCCGTCACCGGTGCCCTCCTCGTTTCCGCAAAATGACGCTTAGCATAGAGAACAAACAAGACGGTTGCCAATATCGCCGTTCCCGTCCAACCTATACCGTACACCATCAGATGATGAGACGGGATATATCGCAACGCGTATGCCAAAACGAAATTTAAGAAGGCACCAATTAACGTCACTATTGCAAACACGTTCATCTTTTCGTGCGCCATCACTGACGCCAGATACGGCACCTGCACCAACAATGTCACAAAGCCAACGATAGCCGCTTGATAAATAACCATCACTTGCCCGAACCACTCGGCAGGATAGTTCATCTTATTGATTACAAACCATAGTCCTATGGTCTCAAAAAGAACGAACGCAATGGCTGCCATCAACCAACTGATACGTACCGAAATCTGAAACACGTTCTGTAATCCCGTTTCGTCATGTTCGCCCATCTTAACCGAGAAGAAACGTTGTGAGGCAGTTGCTAAAACCGTATTGAGACACGCGATAAGGTTGATCACACCATTTATAGCATTGTACACACCGTATCCCTCTACCCCTAAACCGCTATTAGAACGCAAGAAGCGAACGGCTATCAAATTGATAGCCATTATTAATACCATCCGCGTATAAAGCCAAATGGTATTCTTCGCTATGCGTTTGTATTCATTCATCTAAAATAAACGTTTCTATATTTTTTGGTGATATAACTTGAAACTCCGATTCAGGATACGCCGTTGCAAAGGTTGTAGGACATTTGGGTGTCTTATTCTCATTCCACTTAAATTCGAAAGCCTTCAATTGCCCATTTCTTTCTTCAACATAATCAATCTCTTGTTGCTGCTGAGTGCGCCAAAAATACGATTGACAATAATATTCTTGATACGAATTTCTTTTCATTCGTTCGACAATCGCAAAGTTCTCCCAAAGCGCACCCGCATCCACATGCAAACGCGATTTGATAGGAGAGAAATTACCTATCAACGCATTACGAATACCAAGATCATAGAAATAGATTTTCTTACTCAGTTTTAATTCATTCCGCAAATTATGAGAATAACTTCCCAACCTAAACACAATATAACTCTGCTCTAAAATGTCAATATATTTCTCTACCGTCTTCGAATCCATTCCAATTAATTGGGCTATCTCATTATAAGAGATTTGATTCCCTATCTGATAGGCTAAAGCCTTAAGCAATTTTACAAGCATATCCGGTTTACCAACAGAATCAACTCGTAGCACATCCTTAAACAAATAACTATCCGTTAAATCACGCAAATCACGTTCTTCTGTCCCGATATGGGTCACAATCTCCGGATAATATCCATACACCATACGATGTTCAATCATACTCAATTCATCCAATAAGGATGTGTGACGAGCCATCTCCCCAAAGGACAAAGGGAACATTCTAAACTCATGTTTTCTGCCGGTCAGCGACTCTTGCGTCTTTGAGGCCAACTCGAACGAAGAACTACCCGTCGCAATAACTTGAACGTTCGGTATTTGGTCATGAATAATTTTTAGGCATATACCAATATTCGGAATTCGTTGTGCCTCATCAATAACAATGTACTTATTTTCTCCTACAACCGCTTTGAGCCGAGGCGACGAAGGAGTTTGCAATAAATCTTGCACTCGTTCTTCGTCCCCATTTAGCCATACTACATCCGTTTGAGTTCCTAATAACTGACTGAGCAAAGTCGATTTTCCAACTTGCCTGGCGCCCATAATGAGAATCACTTTCCCCTTTTGGAATAGCGATCTTACTTGCTGTTCAATTTCTCTTTGAATCATAATCTTCGATTTTGGCTGCAAAGGTACGACTTTTTTTTGATATATGCAAATAAAACTATAAGATTTTTGGATTTAATTCCGAAAAAACTATAAGATTTTTGGATTTAATTCCGAAAAACTTATCTCACGTGTCTCTTATTCAATTCTCGTTGGTACTTGGCAGCAACGGCTTGGTGCTCGCGGAACGACTTAGAAAACACATGTGTTCCGCTGAAATCGGGATTAGCACACATATACAAATAATCCGTCTTAGGTGCTGTCAAGACTGCATCAATCGTACTCTTACGTGTACAACGAATCGGTCCGGGAGGCAAACCACGATGTTTATACGTGTTATAAGGCGAGTTAAACGCCAAATCTTTTTTCAGTACCCTACGCTTGCTGAAGTCTCTTTGCGCAAAGATCACCGTCGGGCATGCCTGCAAAGGGATACCCTTGCGAAGGCGATTGAGATAGATCGAGGCTATCGCCGGATACTCAGCTTGGTTATTCGTCTCGCTTTCCACAATAGAAGAGATAGTCGCCACCTCGCTCTGACTCAGTTTCAGTGCCTCGGCTTGCATCTTACGTTTCTCGTTCCAAAAACGTTTATACTCCTTCGCCATGCGATTAAAGAGTTCGTCCGCCGTCATCGTCCAATATACCTCGTACGTATCCGGTAAGAATAGCGTAATAGCCGTCTCGGGCTTGAGACCGTAACGCGCCATATATTCGGCATCGTACATCCGGCTGGCAATAGAGGCTGAGTCTAACAAGAGCTGTTTGCTCAAGCGTTGAGCGAGTTGTTCGGGCGTACGCACAGTGTGAGTGAACGTCAGTTTAACAGGGGTCTCTTCCCCACCCTTAAGACGACGAACGACATCGGCGAACTTCACCTTTTCTCCAAAAACATAATACCCCGGATGAACCACGGAAAGGTGCTGCCGATGGACTTGCTTATCCCAAAAGATCTTGGACGAAAACTCATAATCCTTCTGCAAGACTTTAAGAACCGAATCCACCGAAGCGGGCGCAGAGATATAATATCCGCGTATCTTTTCCACGTTCTTAGCAGTCATATAGCCCGGAAAGAGAATGAGTTTGCCTATTCCGTACAAGGCGAGAACAACGATACTTACTATTAAAAATTTACGCATATTGATTGCTTAGTGATTAGTGGTTATTGAGCGAAGCGATATAAGTGAGCAGTTCGGCTTCACCTAAACCATTTTCCGAACTGGTGACAAAGACGGGCGGCAGTTCCTCCCACGTCTCCAATAACGTATGTTTGTAGTTATCTATATTCTCGCTTAGGCGTCCCTTCCCTACTTTGTCGGCTTTGGTGAAGACGATAGCAAACGGGATGCTGTTCTCGCCGAGCCACTGCATAAACTCAAGATCTATCGTTTGAGGTTTGAGCCTACAGTCAATGAGTACGAAAAGCGACACCAGCGGTTCACGCATCAAACAATAACGCTCTATCATCCTACGCAGCGTCTCGCGTTGCTCTTTACCCGCTTGCGCAAAACCATAACCCGGGAGATCAACGAGGTACCAAGCATCGTCGATATTGAAATAATTGATGAGAAGTGTCTTACCGGGTTTTTGGCTGGTCTTCGCCAGTTTGGGATTGTGCGTGAGCATATTGATAAGGCTCGACTTACCCACGTTACTGCGTCCGATGAACGCATATTCGGGTTTGGTCGAAGCGGGACATTGACTCACGTCCGGACAGGATATTACAAACTTTGCCGTCATATTTTCTCAATTTGGCTGCAAAGGTACAATTTTTTTTTTATATATGCAAATTTTTTGCAAAAAAAACACTGCCGATCCTCACGGATGGGCAGTGCGCAAATTAGTATTGCTATTGTACCGATGATCCCACATCGGTACTTTTTTTATTTCTTCTTGGTCTTCCACCAGTTGAAGTGGTAAGCCAGTTTAACACCTACATCGACAAAACCCATCTTCTGTGTCCACGCTTCCGTAGCGGAATTCGTGGTTACGGTAGAGGGTATAGCCGGTGTAACGGTTACCAGACTCTTCATGTTCTGGGCATCTTGTTTGAACATACTGTATAAACCATAGTTCGCGTAAGCGCCCAAACCGAGCGAGTGTCCGTTCTTCAGTTGCCACTCGTAGCCGAGTTCGGCTCCAAGGGTGATATTCAGTTTGAGGTTATTGTTCGTCTTACCCTTTCCCGTTACTTGATTGTCCTTCATCAGACCCGTAATCACCTCGTTGGTAACGTGTACATCCGTCTGCTCGAAATAAGCATCGATATT
>JAZLHD010000088.1:0-3835 GCA_045616645.1 Paludibacteraceae bacterium | reverse complement strand
GCTTGGGCAACGCTTATCCGCGATGCCGAATCGGTGCCACCCGCACAGTTTGCCAACAAAATCGAATCCTTACGTGCGCGTGCGCAAAAATTATTATAAGGAAACATAAATTTCCTATTAACAAATATCAATCACTAATTATCAATCACAAATTAAAAAATCTTTACAACTATGTCATTTTTAAAAGATCGTATCAACAAGCGTCAGCAGACGCACGAGAAAGGTTACGTTTCCTTCACCGAAGAAGATTTGAACGAAGCCAAAGTCAATCACCAAATTAACGCGGAGGCCTATTCGCTTTTGGATGCTGCCATGCACACCAGTAGCAACCTCACAACTCAAGACAAGCAAGGTAATTCGGTTGAAATAGACGATGTCTATCCTTGCTCGGAAGAAGAGTGTAACGAAATGGACCAACTGCTTGATAAGGCAGAGAAAACAGTTAAGGACAAGAATGATAAAATCTTCCAAGATCGTTTATCGGAATTACGTGGTATTGTTTCTTGGTCGCGTGAGAAACATTGGAATTTCCAATGGTCGCTTATTTTGGGTTGTGTACTCTCAGTCTTGGGTATGGTATACATATACAATGACGCTAAATCAGGTGCTGACCGTCGAAAAAGCGAACTTAAACAAGTGCAGAATTGGGTAGAAAGAGACACAACTATTGCCTACGATGTTTGCCCTGCCGAATGGATGTCTGAACGCTTGGATTCTGCTCAATTGCACAAAGCGGCTCGATTGGCTAATATCAAATATCGTGTTACAGATTATGATTCTTCCATCGTTAAATATCAAGCCCGTTTGGATACTTGCACATCAAGGGATCTGAAAAAATCATACAAAGAGTCCATCAAGAATTACGAGAAAAAGAGTAAAGAATATCGGGCAAAGTACGATGAGGTCAATGATATGAAGTTCAAGAAGTATCAAAAGATGATTGTTAAGGAGCGTAAGGCATCCTTCAAGTCTGCGAGAAAGTTTGCTATCTTCTTGTGGATTTTCGTGGCTTATCTCATTCTCTTAATTCCTGCTTACATTTACTATAGCCACCAATATGGTTATTACATTACTCGTCACCGCACCGAAGCAAAAGTGTTGGGTGGTATTCAAAAAGTAGCATTTGCGATTGCTACCTTCTTCTTAGGTGCCGGTTTGGCTATGTCTCTCTTGCCGGATACGCAAGTAACTACTTATTATTCCGATGGCAGTACGAGTAAACATACCGAAACCAATGCAGCTAACTATTTCATTATTGCGATGAAATTCATTATGATTTGCATCGGACTGTTAATCTTTGCTGTTACTTCCGTATTCATCATGTCTTATGCGACTATCGCTGCTATCAAACGTACCTACGATTGGTCTAAAGTAACGGCAGTGGCTACGGCTGCTACACAAAAAGCGTTGGATAAAGTGAAAGAGTCCGGCATTGCAGACAAAGCTATCGAGGCTGCGAAAGTGGCTGCCGATAAAGCAACGGAAGTTGCCAAAGGTACCGCCGATAAGGTGCAGGAGAAGATTCAAGAGAAGAAACAAAATAAAGAGCAGAAATAATGGCACAACTAACTATTAACCAGTGCCAAAACTGCGGTAAGATTTTGGCACCGGGCGTTACCGAGTGTGGTAAATGCCATACTAAACATGCTATTCAGCCCACCGTGGTGAACCCTTTGCGGTTCACTGCGGCTCAAGCGGCTGATTACCGGGCGCAGTTCCAAGAGCAAGCGGCAGCATGCCCCAAAGACTCCAATGCCCAATTCGCAATGGGTCTGACCTATCTTGGACTCAAGAACTATGAACTCGCGGACGAGTTTTTGACCAAAGCCGTTCAACTGACTCCCGCTGATCCGGACGTTTATTACTACACGGCTTTGTCCCTTTTCCACCATCGCTCGGTCATGAACCTTAGCAAGGCAGAGATGGACCGCATTGAGGAGTGGCTCAATACGGCTGTGCAGATGCAGCCCAAGCGTAAGTATCTGATTTTGCAGATGATCCTGCGTCAAGGCATGTCCTCGATGGGTATCAATGTAGATACGGATAAAATGTCTCCTGCGGAACTGATGAATCAAGCTCGTCAAACGGTACAAGAGGAAGACGAGATGGTTGAGATAGAGCAACATGTGCTCATCACGGATGAGAAAACCCAGATATTGTTAGGAAAACTTACCGAACAGGAGTCCATCGAAAACATGGGTGATTCGCCTACCATTGATGAAGCATTAGCAAAGTATCAAGATTTCTGTTTCATGCCTCGTAGCGATGATAATCAGTACACTAAATATGCGACTTTGGAAGATGAGAATGTACGTGTCAATTTCTTCAATCACATATACTATCCCGAAACGCCTAATTATTTGAGTAAGCCCGGTTATTTGCAACCCCTATGGAGAACCGTTTGGAAGGGACTAATCGCTTTGGTGGCTTGGGTGATTGTGATTGTTGTTATTGAGCAGTTTAATCTAATCAACACGGAGGGCACGCGCGTAGAAACGGTTCAGGAACGCATGGCGGATCTCAACACCAAGAAAATGAGCAAACAGCAAATCAAAGACGCTAAAGCTAAAGCTCAAGCCGATTTTGAAGAAGAAACGGAGTTGGATGCTCAAATGCGTAAAGTGTTCTATTTCTACAAAGACGAAGAGGGTAAACTTCATTATTGTTTACCTCCCAAGACAGAAGAGCAAATAGCTGCTCTGCCTGAGGATGCCATGTATTGTGGAATACATAAAGGCTGGAAGGGCTGGTTAGGAATAGGTCTATTCTTCTTGATGCCACTTATTTGGATTATTGCTACCATCGGTCGCTTTGCTTCGCGTGCGGCAGAACGTAGAAACATTTCGCGCACCAACGCTGACCTCAAAGCTCAATATGAACAGGATATTGATATCCACTGGGATCGTCCGACGATAGCAGACTTTAAACTCTTCTGTTCTCTCTTTGCCGGACCTAACAATGTGTCTTGCATTGAAAAAGGCGACTTTGTTCAGGAGGCATTGCGTCAGGCGCATATATCGGAAAAAGATGTACAGAATGGTAATGGTAAGATTTTCTTCTCATGCTATTTTATGGATACAGATGATAATGGTAATGATACCGATAATCCTGAGATAACCCTGCGTGACGTAGTGGTACGTGTTTGCGTAGCCATGCGTGACAGTGTTGTTTATATGCATGGCGTTTGGAACACAATGTCAGATCAATTCCCTATCTTCGACCAAGAGCGCTTGCTCTATAGTCAGATTGCTAATTTCCGCAACGTGGCATCATATAGCACCTTAGAGGTTATATCGCCACAAAATAGTATTTTAGCTAAAATTATCTACGCGTATGGCGATTTCCCATCTTTATTCCAATATCAAAGTTTAGAGCCCAAGGATGATATCACCTATAGTAACACGCGCACCTCTGACTTCAACGAGTTCTACAACTCCCTTGTCAAGATGCACACCGCGTATGTGAAATCATAAAATAATTAATAAATAATCTTTTAAACATTTTATAATTATGAAAAAAATTCTCTTTATTCTTGCAGCGTCTTTATCGCTGTCTGCGATGGCTTATGACATTTACAATTATCGGTACGAAGGTACAGGTTTTAATTTCAATTACCCCTCTGCCGATGACCATTCACAACTCACCTTGGTCGGCATTGAGGATTACTCCAGAGACCTTATTATCCCTGATGAGGTGGACGGTATTCCCGTGACCGTCATCGCATCTAAAGCTCTTTATGGTTGGAATTTTTACAGTATTCTTCTTCCTCGCTCGTTGCGTGAAATACAATCGGATGCTATTTTCAGTAGCAGTTCTTACTTCACAACGCTTACTA